>JBDSHB010000097.1:0-9865 GCA_039918695.1 Nitrospirales bacterium
CGATTGAAAATGTCTAGCATGATGTGAAGGTTTTATCGATGCCGGGGTTCGTCACGGCAGCCGAGCCACTTTTGTTTCGGCAATAGTAGCCAAAACCATTGACGCCCCGTCTGGCCTGATTGAAGAGGCGGACCAACTCGCTCCGCTCAAACAAGGTCCGCCAGCCGATAAGGGCGTCCCTCCTTGGGGCCAGCCGGCAGGCGTCGGATTAAAATTAACGCGTATCGAGGCAAAACCACGGAGGGCGGACCAACTTGCAAGGCTCACACAAGGTCCGCCTAACAAATTACACGTCAGCACGGTTGGAGGATCTGCAGGAGGGGGTAGGTAGACCGCTTCATAATTTTTGCTGGCCACTGCTGTTGGGTAGACAAGGCAGGCCTGGTAGATGGGGGAGGGTCTGTTCCAAGGTTGCAAATGCCACCGCTTAGGTAGATCCTTCGTTTCTCTCAGGATGACCATGTCCTACTGGGCGGGGAGTGAGGTAGATGTCGAAGCGGTGTTTTTTTGTTTTGATGGAGGCCTGGGGTTTGATTCCGGCGAGATGATCGGCATAGGCCGGGCGTTTGACGACGACACGGTTGGTGGCAATCGTGAGTGCTATTTTTAGTAATTCACCGGCATCTTCATCCTGCCCGACGATATCCTGGACCATTCGCATGTCTTTTTTGACAAGCGCTGTTTTGTCTTTCAGGGGAAACATGGGATCGACATAGATGACGTCCGGCTGAAACGAGACATTGAGTAACGCGTGACGGCTATCCCCACAGGTGAGTGTGAGTTTGTCTTTGATGAGCGCGCCAAGTTTTTCGTCTTCGGTGGCACGACGTAATCCGTCTTCTAAGAGTTTGGCGATCATGTCCGATCGCTCGATCATATGCACACGGCATCCCAGGGTTGCCAACACAAAGGCATCTCGTCCCAACCCGGCGGTGGCATCCACAATCGTCGGGCGTTTGCCTTTTTTGATGCCCACCGCTTTACTGATGGCCTCGCCACCGGCATGGCCATATTTTCTCCGATACGCCGTTTTGCCGGATACAAAGTCGATGATCACCGGCGTCATACCGGGCTCATCCTGATCGATTAATTGCCAGTGCCGATCGTGTAATTGAAGACAGTACTTCATCTGTTGTCTACGGATTTCTTTGGAAATGATCTCAGTGGGGAGGATGGGGGAGTGGAAATTCCTGGCAGAGTGGCGCAGCCATCAAGCTGAGTTACATGTGTATGTCCGGGTTCATGCTTTGATGGATGACTCTGACGATCACAATACGCTTCTTTCCCATTTTATAGAAAATTGAGTGGGGGCCACATTCAAATCGAAAATACTCCGGGATAATTTCACTGCAATCTTTTCCCAATTTTGGACTATCGGCCACCTGCATCAGGCAATCCCTGAGGGAGAGGAAATATTCATCGGCCACATCTTGCCCGAATTGCTGGATGGAAAATTCATAGGTTCTCTGAAGGTCATCATCTGCCTTTTTCGAGAGTTGATACTCACTCATTGTCGATACATCGTTTTTTTACATCGTTCATAATATCCTCAACCTTCCGGCGGCTCACCCCGCTACGCACTCCTTCGAGGAGTGTTTTCCGCAACACCTCGATCTTTTCCTGATCCCGCCGGATCAGATTGCGAACGTAATCGCTGGCGTTCGTGTATTTTCCCGTCTCAATCTGGCCCTGGACCCAGTCTTTCATGGGATCGGGAACCGACACATTCATCGTTGCCATAGCGTATCCTCCACGTTTCATTTTGGCATAGATGGCCAATGCGTTCCAACCGGATATCTCCTGCCTACAACGCGCGTGAGGGGGATTGGCATTCAGGGAATGGACGGATGCCTGTCAGAGACTGAAGAAATGACGCAATGGGGCAAGGAGGGGACCGTAAAGATGGTAATACTCGACCCCTATGCAAAACTCGTGTGCGTAAGAAAAGAGTTGTAAGCTTGAAGAAGGTCAAAGGGAAAATTTAAGAGAAAGCTTGGATCTATTTCAACGTGGAACGGGTTTGCCAATAACCAGGTTGGCGGTGTAAATGCATGACAGCAATAATTTCGATGTGTTCAGATTTTACACGAAAAATGATGCCATAAGGAAAACGAGGTAGCTTTCATCGGCGAATGTCTTTTTCGATTGTTTGATACATTTGGGGACGTCTGCTGATTCGCCGCAGGGCATCTTCCAAAACCTCTAAAAATCGTATTTCAACCCCTGGTTGTTTCTCTTGATAAAATGCCGCAACAGCATTGATTTCTTCTACCGCTTTTACCTGCCAGTGAATTGTCATGAAGGATATTTTTTCCGGAGCTGAGGAAACACGGTTTCTCCATCGACTAACACAGCTTTTCCGCTGTCGATCTCTTCACATCGTCGCCGAATTTCTTGAACCCATTCCTCAGATAGTGAGAACTCTTCCTCGAAATCCAAACTCTGTAAGAGGGATTCAGCCACAAAGGCACGAGTGGTCGGTTCTAATTGCATTGCGTCTTCTATGATTTTTTGCGGACTGGGCTTCATGGATTACTCCTTCCAAATTGGTGTATGCAGTTTCAACCAAAATACTGTTTACTTTGGCACTTTCCTACCAACGGTTTTCACTTACTTCCCGCACAAATAATTTGATATCCATTTAAGGTTCAGTTTCTGTTCAAGCTGGCTAAGAAGGAAATATCTATTGTACTTCAAGAAATTTGGAGTATCCATGTGGGTTTTTTGGGGAATATGGTCAGAGGTCCGGCGACATTACATTTGGGGAAAGATTGAGGATCTCTAAGAATGGGGGAGGGGAGGGATGGGTGCCCGGGCAGGGAGCGGGTGCGCTCCCTACCCTGTGGCTGCTGCACATGATGATTGATCACAATGTTCGTTCTTCGGGAGTCCACACACGGAGCCGGAGGCTGTTCGTGACGACACTGACTGAGCTTAAGGCCATGGCGGCACTGGCCAGGATGGGACTGAGCATGATGCCCCAGATCGGATACAGGATGCCCGCCGCAACCGGAATGCCCACGACATTATAGATAAAGGCCCAGAACAAATTTTGTTTCATGGTTTTCATGGTCCGTCGGGACAATGCTATGGCGGACCCGACTGCTCGCAGGTCATTGCGCATGAGGGTGATATCGCTGGCCTCGATGGCTATATCCGACCCTGCCCCCATAGCGATGCCGATATCAGCCTGGGCAAGTGCCGGTGCGTCGTTCATGCCATCACCCACCATGGCGACGACTTCTCCTGCCGTTTGGAGCCGCGTAATTTCTGCCACCTTCCCTTCTGGTAAGACGCCAGCGACCACCCGTGTGATCCCGGCCAATCGGGCCACAGCTTCGGCGGTTTGTTGATGATCGCCGGTGAGCATGGTCACCTGATACCCCAGCCGATGCAGGCGGTCGACCACTTCGCGAGAAGAGGCTTTCAGCGGGTCGGCAATGGCCACGAGGGCGGCGACCGTTCCGTCGATGGCCACATACACGGGTGTTTTTCCTTCCCTGGCGAATCGCTCGACATCCTGGTGGATTGCGCTGGTCTGGACTTTCAACTCGGACATCAGCGCGTGATTCCCTACGGCCACTTGTCGCCCCTCAACCATGCCCACGGCGCCACGCCCGGTCATCGCTTGAAACGCCTGAACCGGAGACAAGAAGAATTGCCGGGTTGTGGCATGCCGCACGATGGCTTGGCCGAGCGGATGTTCCGACGAACTCTCCACCGAGGCGACGAGACGAAGGATCTCTTGTGCCGTGTGTGTCGCGCCGGGGGCTGACAGGATTTCGGTGACGGCGGGTTGTCCTTCCGTGAGCGTGCCGGTTTTGTCCATGACGATGGTCGTGACCTGGCTTGCCCGTTGGAGCGCTTCTCCCCCTTTGATGAGCACGCCCAATTCGGCTCCTTTTCCGGTTGCCACCATGACGGCCGTAGGCACGGCCAATCCCATCGCACAGGGGCAGGCGATGATCAGCACCGACACTGCGGCGACGAGGGCGCGTATGGCGGGGGCGGTATCTGCCATGACAAACCACACCATAAAAGTGGCAATGGCTAATGAGAGGACGACGGGGACAAAGATGCCGCTGACGCGGTCCGCCAATTTTTGGATGGGCGCGCGGGAGCCCTGAGCCTCACGCATGAGTTGCACAATACGAGATAGCACACTGTCTGCGCCCAAGGTCGTGGCGTGATAGTGAAACGCGCCGGTGGTATTCATGGTTCCCCCGATCAGGCGATCGCCGGGCTGTTTGTCGACGGGCAGCGATTCTCCCGTGAGCATCGATTCATCAACAGCACTCGTGCCGGCGAGCAATGTGCCATCCACGGGGATGCGCTCCCCTGGTCGGACCAGCACCGTGTCTCCCGTTCGCATGTCTTCGACCGGAATCTCCTGTTCCAGGCCATCCCGGATGATCCGCGCGGTTCTGGGTTGCAGAGTCATGAGTTTTCGCAAGGCCGCGGATGTTTGGCGCTTGGCTCTTGATTCAAGTGCATTCCCCGTCAAAATCAATGCAATGATCATGATGACGGCCTCATAGTAGAGTTCCGGCGCCATGCCCCGGCTGAGAAAGATTTCTGGCGCGAGAGTGGCCAGGAGGGAAAAGAGAAAGGCGGCGCCGGTGCCGACGGCCACTAAGGTATTCATGTCGGCTGAATGGTGCCGGAAGGCGGCCCAGGCCCGCGTGTAAAAATGTCTGCCTGCCCAGGTCATCACGAAGACGGTCATGGCGAGGAGGGTTCCGGAGAGGACCGTCGTATTCACTTCATAGAGGCCGGGTGCAAGTGATGTGAGGACGGGCGTCATCCATCCCATGATCCAATGCATGAACGGATCGGTCACCCCACCGTCCGGATGCGTGGGTGCGGAACTCATGAGCGGCATGGAGAGCACCATGGCGACCACCCCGAGGATCCCACTGACCACTGCTTTGTTGCGAAATGATCGAAATTCTTCCGCCTGTGTCTGTTCCTGTTGCGCCTGCTCCTCCTGGTCCGTGTGATCCGACGAATTAATCTCCGCTTCATACCCGGTTCGGGTAATGGCCTGTTTGACCGCATCCGATGTCGTGGTGCCGGGATCGTAGGTCACCTCGGCCAATTTCAACATGAGATTGACTGAGGCCTGAAGAACGCCCGGTTCCCGGTCCAGCGCGCGTTGCACGCGGATTTGGCAGGCGGCGCAGGTCATCCCGCCGACCGAAAGACTCACTTTTTGGGTAGGGACCATGTCGGCCGGTTCGTCCCGTTTCCTCACGAGCGGATGTGATTGTGTGTGCTCTGGTTTTGCGATGACGGTGTTCATGTAGGGCTCCTTATTTTTCATATTCGATGCTGGTGAGTAACAATATTGATTTCAATTTTTTGGATATTTAACCAACAAACTATGACTTCGGTGGTTCCAACCCGGCTTGTCATCCTGAGCAGGAGCGAAGGATCTGGGTCCAGGTCGAGAAGCCTCTAGGCTGAGCTAGATCCTTCGCCAGGAGCTCAGGATGACAAAGTCGGTAGGACGAGATTTTATTTCCCGTTCACCACCGGGATGATTTCCTGATTTCTGTGGTGTTCTGAATTCGCTTGGCCGCCATGGCTTGAGCCATGAAGAAGTACCAATTGACCCAGGCAATCGCGGTCAGTCCACCGATGATGACGGTCCATTCAATGGTGCTCATACGGCCTCCATGCTGAGCCGGGCTTTGTAGCCTTCCTCCTCGATCGCGTGAATAATTTGATCGGGCGTGATGCTCTCTGGATAAAAGCCAAGGGTGGCCTCTCCAATTTTCACCTGATCCACCTTCACGCCTTTCAGGTTGGAGAGGATCTTGGTGATGCCCTGTACACAATGCCCGCAGCTCATGCCCTGGATGGTAATGGTCAGATCTTCCATGGGAACCTCCGTGTCTTGAAATATGTTTGTGTGTGGTGCATGTCACGTTCTGTGTCTGACACGCCCTCTTTGCATATATAGACGGAGCTCTCCCTTGATTCTTACAGTGAGTGGAATGTTTACAGCTGAAACGGGAAGAATTGCAAGTAAAAACAGAGATGAGACGAGGAGTGGGAGATGTAGGGAGAAGGGGTGTTGGGGATTATTCGCAGGTGCAATTCAAGCACCCATGCTTACTGCAAATCCCGCAGGAATCTTCCAGGGACTTGCGCAAGGCATGACGCGCTCGATGCAAACGGACCGTGAGGTTATTCGTGGTGATTTGTAAATCCTTGGCGACGGATTGCAGGGATTCTCCGGACAAATCAATCCGTTGAATGATGACGGCATATTCAGGTTTGAGGGTCAACACGAGGTGATCCAGACAGGCACAAATCGTCGGTTGTAGTTCATCCAGCGAAGGGACCTGATTCGTTCCCAATGTCTCGGTCTCGTCAAGAAAGGCTTGGAACCGCTTGGTGTCCGTTTCTTTGCTTCGATAATAATCAATGAGCGCATGTCGAAGGATTTGGTAGAACCAGGGGATGATCCGGTCCATGTGTTTGATGGAATGGAAATGGGCCAAGGCTTTCATGAAGCATTGTTGCAGGAGGTCTTCGGCGAAGGCGGGATTGCCGAGTCGGCGGGTGAGGAAGGCGTGAAAGGCCTGGCGATGGTCGAGTAACTGCTTCATCACCTCATCTAAGAGGGGATGGTGTTGGGCATCTTTCCCCATTTCAGATGTGGCTTCGGTATCCATGTACTCCTCCAGGTTGTCGTCAACAACTCCAGCAGGATGAGAGGATATCATGCTCGGCTGGCATTCCGGAAGATCGGGTACTTTTAGACGGAGTGAACCTGGAAGAATAGATTCCCGCCTACGACCGGCGGAATTGATGAATGGAGGGAAAGGATAAGGATACACTGCATTCTATAATCATTCCGAATAATTTCCGAAATCTGTTGGTTGGGTGAGACATCATTGTTCGTTGTCGGCCAACCGGTGAACGCCTACAATACCCCAGCACATCGTGAAATGCGATGTGAAGCTCCCTAAGGCCCACAACCCATCCCTAACCCTCCGCTCGGCGCCTGCCGTCGGGTCCCAGAGGCAAACGCTCCCAGCAACGGGCGGGCCCTGTTCGAGCCCTTCGGAAACTCACGGCAGGCTCCGCGAGTTGGTCCTCTCTCGATGGACCTGCATCGGCATGCTTTACTTTTGACCCGACGCCTGCCGGCTGGCTCCAAGGAGGGACGCTCTTATCAGCCAGCGGACCCTGTTTGAGCCTTGCGAGTTGGTTCGCTCTTCGCAGGGTTGGCGTCCCTCCCCTCCTATGAGGCCAGACGGGGCGTCTATGGTTTTGGCCACTTTTGCCGAAACAAAAGTGGCTCGGCTACCGGGCCGAAACCCCGGTATCTTTCCTACGATTCACATCATTTCCAGTAAGTAAGGTATGGGTGGAAGCAGGCATGGCTTTGCTCCGAACACAATGGAAGTTTATTGGAATGCCTATAGAGAGAGAGGGAGAAAATTTTCAAGGAAGGCAGGCCTTAAACCGGCCACATCTTCATGATTTCCACGGACGACGAACTTCCCAGGCGGGAGGCTCCGGCATTGACCAACGCCACGGCCGTGATCAGGTCCCGTATCCCGCCGGCAGCCTTGACACCTAAACGTTGTCCTACAATGCCCCGCAGAAACCCCACGTCTTTAATGGTTACCTTGCTTCCGGCAAATCCGGTCGATGTTTTCACAAAGTCGGCGCCGGCCTTCTCCACCAGTTGGCACCCTATTTGTTGTTCTTCCTTATTTAAGAGTGACGTTTCGAGAATGACCTTGACCAGGATTTTTGATGGGGAGGCACGACGCGCGACGTTCACGACGCCCTGGATATCGTCTAGGACAGCTCCATGATTGCCCGCTCGAAGCAAGCCAATCTGGATGACCATATCCAATTCATGGGCTCCGGCTTCAATCGCCAGTTTGGCCTCGTAGGCTTTCACCTCCGGAAGGGTGTTGCCGTGAGGAAAGCCAATGACCGTGGCAATTCGGACTGGAGATCCCGCCAGGCACCGCGTGGCCAGCGGCACCCAGAGCGGGGCGACACAGACCGCTCCGAAGCCGAGCGTACCGGCCTCTTCGCAGACCCGTCGTATCTCGTCTTTGGTGGTGTCCGGTTTTAATGCAGTATGGTCAATGATTTTGGTGAATTCGTCGCGGGTCATCCTGCGTGTTCCGATGAGGGTTTAGAGAGGTTGCCGTGTACTCTCCGGCAATGTGTCTGGTTTTACCGTGTCCCATCCGCACCCCGATCAGACAAAGAATATGAAATGACAGGGGCACAGATTACAATGTCTTGCGAATGTTGTCGTAGCCTTTTTTGAGTTCGTCCAGGACAAGTCCCAGGCCGGTAGAAACTGACCCGGTTGCATGGCTGGCTTCCTTGCGGACCGCTTCCATTTTGGTCTTGACGTCTTCCCACCGTGTTTCAAGTTTCGCCCATTCATCACGTGCATCTGCTTTGGCCAGGTGTAGTTTGACATGAAGTTCGTCACGCTGGCGTTTCAGGTCATCAGCAATTTTTTGAAGCTGTTCCAGTGAGTGTGCCATGAATGTCTCCTTTCGTTGAAATCCTGCTCGAACCGTATAAATAATTATATTCTAGGTTAACAAGAAATTAGCCTAAGAGTGTACTCAGGCACATAGGCGAGGGAGCGTGGCACTTGGGCCTATACCGCACGAGATTGTGTCGGGTCGAGTATCGGTTGACGAGGGCGAGTGGATATTTAATGAGGATCTTTCTGCGCGATCGTGTTCTCAGTCTCCACTTCGTAGGGAACGATATCGCAGGTGCAGCCTGATACATTTTGGTCCACATACATGGTCCAATGACCATCCCGGTTCACATCATGCCAGTAGAATAACGGCCATTCTTTGGTTTCGACGACGGAATTCCAATGTTCATTATATTCCGAGATGAGGATTCGACGGGCGGTTTTGTAATCCACGATTCCGTCTTGGCGGAGGGAATATTCCCGCATGTAGAGCCCGGTCATAATATTGATATCTTCGTCGACCATGTACGTCTCATCGGGTTCGCGTGGCGGCATTTCGGCTTCGGCTATTTCTCCTCCAACCAGAACAAGGGCTAATCCGATGGCGCATGCTTGAATGGGGATGGTTGTTAGCATGACATCCTCCTTGGCTTGAGGCCCTTTGCCCGACTACCTTGTTGTGTGTGAGCTTCCTCATCCCTTGTTTAGAGCAACTGCGATGCCAAAGAAGACGTGGGTGGTCGTCTCGTTTCGAGGGAAACCAACCTATTGAGTTGTAAGGAATTAGAATGGTGACGAGGCAAGTGAGGGCAGGACGCATTCGTCAATATTTTGCCTATGAGTTATCCATTTAGGCACAATAAATATTTGACACCCACCGATGGCTATCACCATGCGTAGGCTTCGGGGGCTGGGCCGCCAGGTCCGGGGAAGATGGTGTCGAGCTTTTTCAACACATCCTTAGAAAGAGTGAATTCGATGGAGCGCATGGTGCCCTTTAACTGGTCCATGGTTCTTGGTCCAATGATGGGTGCCGTGACGGCTGGTTGATGAAGGAGCCATGCCAGAGCGACATGTGCCGGCGCTTCGCCTAATTCCCGGCAAAGCGTTTCGTAGGCTTCCAACCGTGGCCGATATTTTTCCACGTTCTTCTGCAGATCTTCGTCGGCCCGTCGTCCGCTCGTCGCCGGTTCAAGCGCTCCTGCCAGGAGGCCGCGCGCGACCGGACTCCAGGGAATCAAGCCAATTCCGTATGCTTCACAGGCCGGAATGACCTCAAGCTCAATCATGCGGTCATTCAGGTTGTACAAACTTTGCTCGGACACCAGTCCCAGGAAATTCCGGTGCCTGGCCATTTCCTGCGCTTGGGCCAGATGCCATCCGGCA
>JBDSHB010000098.1:0-11958 GCA_039918695.1 Nitrospirales bacterium
TTGTTGAATTTTTGGGCGACCTGGTGTGGACCGTGCCGGATTGAAATGCCCGCCATGGAAGCCTTGTACCGCAGTATGCAGTCGAAAGGGTTGGAAATTGTCGCGGTCTCCGTTGACCAACAGGGCACCGCCGTGACAAGGCCTTTTCAGGAAGCGATGGGTTTGAGCTTTCCTATTTTGCATGATCAGGATTATGAGGTGGGGTTGATCTATGGCGCACGGACGCTTCCCATGACCTTTGCGATCGATCGTCAAGGCATCATCCGGCAGGTGGTCTTCGGATCCCGTGATTGGAACAGCCCTGAAGCTCGCAGGGGAATCGCCGAAGTACTTCAAGAGCCGATGCCAGAGTCCTCCCAACGGATGTAATGAAATTATGATCGATTCGATCAGCCAGGTGTCTTTGCTTGCCGCATTTAGTGCCGGACTGTTGTCTTTTGTTTCTCCGTGCGTCCTCCCACTCGTCCCTTCTTATCTGTCCTACATCACCGGGCTCTCGGTGGAAAATCTCGGGAAAGTTGAAGAGCGAGAGCGTTTTAAGTCCACGATTATTCTCAATGCCCTGTTGTTTATTGCCGGGTTTTCCACGGTTTTCATCGCTTTTGGGGCATCGGCCAGCCTGATGGGGCAATTGTTGTACGACTATCAAGACGTCATCCGGAAAGTCGGGGGTGTCCTGATTATTATTTTCGGACTGTATTTGCTTGGGATTTTGAAATTAAACTTTTTTATGACCGAACGACGCTTGATGCATTTTGAGACGCGTCCCGTCGGCTACCTGGGTTCGTTTCTGATCGGGACGGCGTTTGCCGCTGGCTGGACGCCTTGCGTGGGACCGGTGTTGGGGGCCATTCTGGCCTATGCCAGTACGACGGAATCTATGTCCAGCGGGGTGATGCTCCTGTCGGCCTATTCGTTAGGTTTAGGTCTCCCGTTTTTTCTGACGGCATTTGGGATGGATACGTTTTTGAGCTACTTCAAAAACTTTCGGTCCTATTTAGGCGGGGTGTCGTTTGTTAGCGGCGGGCTGTTGGTAGGGGTCGGCGTCATGATTTATGCGGATTCTTTGACCATCATCACCAGCTTTCTTGAACGCAACGGCATTGGATGGTACATCGGCCAATAAACCAGCCTGTCCGACCTCGGTTATTCCTTCTTTTTCTTCCTTATCTTCCAACTCGCTCGTATAGCTTCCAGAATGATGGTGGTCTTAAGCAGATTTAGGGGTATATTGGAGCATCCAATATCCACGGAGTCGCGACCGTCTTCTATTGGTTATGGGGTGGTGGGTGCGAGGGAAAGGAAGTGGTTAGGGATTCTTCAACGGCTCTGGTTCTTCTCTGGGCCATCGTCTATCAGTCACATGGTTTGATGCCCTAAATTCACCTCTATTCCTTACCGATCTATTCTTGATGCACATTCCTTCTCAGTCTAGAGTCCCACCACATTTTTTGAGACTCTATAATACGGAATCGTTGGCTTGTCAGCATTGATGTGTCTCTGCATCCTTCAAGTCATGTGAAAAGGGTCAACATGAAAAGAAAAAGCAGCGGGCTCTCTCAATTTCAACGGGAGCGTTCTCAATGATTTTCGTAACCGGTGGTGCCGGCTATATCGGGTCACATACTTGCGTTGAGCTCATCCATGCGGGCTTTGATGTGACGGTTTTTGATAACTTCTCTAATAGCCATCCTGAGTCGTTGGCCCGGGTGCAGCGTATCACAGGGAAGTCTCTTCGTCTGATACGCGGTGACTGCCGTGATCGCGCCGCAGTGGTGGCGGCTCTGCGCGAGAGCGGGGCGACCGCAGTCATTCACTTTGCCGGCCTCAAGGCTGTGGGAGAATCAGTTCAACAACCGTTGGCCTACTATGACAATAATGTGGTCGGATCCCTGCGCCTGTTGGAGGCCATGGACGAGTGTGGCGTGAAACACCTGGTATTCAGCTCTTCTGCCACGGTGTATGGCGATCCGCAACGTCTTCCGCTCACGGAGGACCATCCGCTATCTGCGACCAATCCCTATGGTCGAACGAAACTGATGGTGGAGGAGATTTTGCGTGACGTACACCGCAGTGATCCCTCCTGGCGGATCGGGATCTTGCGGTATTTTAACCCGGTTGGGGCACATGACAGTGGTCTGATCGGGGAGGATCCCCAGGGTATACCGAATAATTTGCTGCCCTTCGTAGCGCAGGTTGCGGTGGGACGGCGGGAACACTTGAACGTATGGGGTGACGATTATGCGACTCCCGATGGGACCGGAGTGCGGGATTTTATCCATGTGGTTGATTTAGCATTGGGGCATCTCAAAGCACTAGAGGCCCTGGCTCAACTGGATTTTCAGAAGGAGTGCTTGACGGTCAATCTTGGTACGGGCAATGGGTACAGCGTACTGGAGATCGTGCGGGAATTTGAAGCCGCCAGCGGCAAGCCGATTCCATACAAGGTCGCACCACGTCGCTCCGGTGACATTGCCTCCTGTTATGCTGATCCGAATCAAGCTTTCACACTTTTGGGTTGGCGGGCGGAACGCGGGCTCAGTGAGATGTGCGCGGATGCCTGGCGATGGCAACGTGACAACCCCCAGGGATATGCTGTCTGATTTTTCCCCTTGGCTATCTGCGCACCTCTGTGGGGGGAGCCGCTGACGGCCTGGTGTGAGGGAATTCTGGTGAATGCCTCATTGCCTGGCAAAACCGTCTCGGTGCGGTCGCTTAGTCGGAATCCTCGCGTGGTCATATAAGATCTCACGGGAGGCGGCAGTCCCACCATGATTCCCCCAACTTAACCACATTCCACGTTCAATCTAAAGAAGATTCAAGTCCGTGAAGTTCGCAGAAGTTCGCGCGGGAGTCTTCTTTTTAAGAAGGAATCCCGAAAGTGGTCAGGAGCCTGCTCATTGGAAATTTTTGGAATGTGATGTTTTTCGTTTAAATCGATTATAAGGATTAGGCCCAGCAGGCCAGATACTTACGGATGGCAAATTGGTGTTGGTCGGAGAATGTGGCCGACGAAGTCAAATGGCCTCTATAAGATTACTCAAGAACGAGGTTCAGGGAGGTAGCGGGTTAACACCATTCGCCGGTTTTGCAGGATATGACATTACTCGATAATTGGGTGGGTGCGGTCGTGATCGTGGAGGATGGTGAGTCACACCATGTACCAATTGTGCAGGCTTCGTCGGAGACAGGCGGCTCCGAAGCTGTTGGTGCCCTCAGTGTGGCTGGTGTCAACGCAGGTGAAGGGGCCCCGACTGAGGATAACAATGGGGATTCCGGGCTATGGGATACTGTCCTTACAAGGGTTTGATTCTTAGGTTTTTGTTCTATTGTCGGTGGTTTTGGGGCGTTTTGTTCATCCATCGCGGGATCGCGGGGAAGGGAAGCCAGAAAAGTAGGGTTCTTTTTTTGTAGCTTTGCCAAAAGTTTTTGGCCGTCTGAGTGATAGGAGTTGTTAGGATGTTCATTGACCAGGGCAAGTAACCAATCCTGTGACCATTCTTCGATACCCAGGTCCTGGTAGGTTTTCGCCAGATGGAACATGGCATCCCCGGCAGTTTCTAATTCAGGAAACTCCTTGATGATCTTTTCGAATCGATGGGCAGCAGCGAGATATGAACCCCGGCCAAGATAGAATTGCCCGACCATCAAATGTCGTTGAGCTAATTGTTCTTTACAAATCAGAATGGTTTTCTTCGCTTCCGGTTCATAGCGGCTGGCCGGAAATTCTTGAAGAAGTTTGTCGAAATTCTGAATGGATAGCTCCAGGGGCTCAGGGTCACGATCGACTGTCCGGTATTGTTTGAAATGGCTGACCCCAATTTTGTATTGGGCATAAGGTGCCAATACGTGATTTCGGTGGAGGTCGAGAAAATGTTTGTATTCCACGATGGATTCCGCATAGGATTCCTTGTCAAAAAATGATTCGGCCCGTTTCATGATCACGTTCGGATCGTAATTCATTTCTACGGAATCGCCAACGAAAATTTGTTCGTCCGTTGAGGACACTGCTTGTTTCGATGTGGTGTCGGTAGGTTTGGGTGTTGATGAACATCCAGCGATCATGACAAGAGCAGTGAAGAAGAGGATCAAAATAGATCGAAAATTGACAGGAAATGTCACAGGTAAGTCACTCCATGCAGTGTTGTGATCATAAGTTGTGGTGAAAGTCGATATAGGGGATGTGAAATAGCCTATTAATCAATACAGACTTTAATACAAGATTCGGACCAATGAAAGAAAGTCTTTAATATTGCGACTGTGTTAATTATCTTCATTGGGAATTGTCTCCCTTTTACCACATTGTTTGGTTAACATGAAATATTTGCGACAGTCGGTAATGTTGTGAATTCAACGAATAGGCCACGAGTACATGAATGGCAACCTCTCTAGAATTGTGGGAACCGGCTCCTTTCTCCCCAGTCGTCGGGTCGATAACCAGGAGGTGGCCGATCTTTTAGGGATTGAGCCTTCGTATATTTTTCGAGTTTCCGGTATCCGGACCAGATTCTGGGCTGGTCCACAGGAGGAATGCTCTTTCTTGGCAGAGCAGGCTACTCGAAGGGCATTGGATCAGGCCGGGTTGGTCCCGGAGGATCTTGACGCCATTCTTGTCTCCTCCACCTCTCCAGAGATGATTTTCCCCTCCACGGCCTGCCTGCTTCAAGCTCGGTTGGGTATCAAGGGCATCCCGGCATTTGATCTCTCAGCCTCTTGCTCAGGGTTTCTCTATGGCCTCTCCATGGCGGATTGTTTCATTCGGGCCGGGAAGTTTCGAAGATGTCTCGTCGTGGCTTCGGAAATCAAATCTCGGTCCTTGGATGTCAAAGATTTGAGTACAACCATTTTATTTGGTGATGGGGCCGGTGCGGCCATTGTCGAGAGATCACCAAATTCTGCCATGGGCGTCGTCAGCATTCGACTTCACGCGGACGGGGCATACCATGATCTGGTCAAAATTGCCGGGGGGGGGTCCCGTCAGCCTTTGTCTCAATCTGTCCTTGATTCCAATGAGCATACCTTGCGAATACGGGGTTCAAGGGTGTTTCGCATCGCAATCAGGCGCCTAGGCCAAGCGGTTCGCGACCATTTGGACGAGGAGAAATGGGATGTGTCGCAACTGGACCAAGTCATTTTCCATCAAGCCAATGGACGTATGCTTGCCCAGTTTTGTGAGAATATCGGGGTCCCTCCTGAGCGATGCCTCACGATGATCGAGCAAGTCGGAAATACCTCTTCGGCCTCATTGCCGATGGCTTTAGATCATGCGAATCGAGATCAGAGACTGAAGAAGGGCGATCGGGTCATGTTGGGGGCCTTTGGTGGAGGACTTACGTGGGGCACAGCCTTGGTTCGGTGGGGTTAGAATTGCCCTCTGGGCCTTGGTGCCTTGTTACCGGAGAAACCGGGTTGGGCATTGTGTTGACGATCTCTTGCTATTTGGCCTATCGTGCGCAAGCAAAAGACATGAGTTGGATAGATAATGAAGATAGATAAATAATCAGAAGGAGGGTGCGTTGAAAATCTTCCTGGCCAATCCTAGAGGGTTCTGTGCGGGAGTGGATCGAGCGATTGAAATCGTCGATTTGTCCTTAAAGACCTACGGGGCACCAATTTTTGTTCGGCATGAAATTGTACATAGCCGTCATGTGGTTGAGTCCCTTCGTGGAAAGGGCGCTATTTTTGTAGAAGAACTGAATGAGGTTCCTGATGGCGCCATCGTTATTTTCAGTGCACATGGTGTGGCAAAAGAGGTGTGGGAGGAATCCACGCGTCGAAATTTGAAAGTCATTGATGCCACATGTCCCCTGGTCATCAAGGTCCATAACGAAGTCAATCGTGATTACTCCAACGAATATGAGTTGATTCTGATTGGTCACGCGGGTCACCCTGAGGTAGTGGGAACTCTGGGACAGGTGGCGGATAAATTTCATTTAGTTTCCTCGGTTGAAGATGTTGACTCCTTAGAAGTGGAAAATCCTCTGCATTTGTCGTATGTCACTCAAACGACGTTGAGTGTGGATGAGTGCAGAGATATTGTCGCCGCATTACATCGTCGGTTTCCCGGTATTAAGGGGCCACACCAGGAAGATATATGTTATGCCACGCAAAATCGGCAAAATGCTGTCAAAGAGCTATCCCGTTTTGTTGATGTCATTCTGGTAATCGGGTCTCCCAATAGCTCCAATTCCAACCGATTGAGAGAATTGGGCGAGCGGTGTGGAATCCCTTCATATCTCATTGATTCTTATCAGGATATTCAGACTCAATGGCTGGAAGGCGTGAACGCAATCGGCATTGCGGCGGGGGCCTCGGCTCCAGAAGTGTTGGTGGCTCAGGTCATCAAGTTTTTGAAGGATCAAGGAGCGACATCGGTAGAGGAGTTGACCGTAGTGGAAGAGAATGTTGAATTTCTTCTTCCCAAAGAATTACTGATGGCCAAAGGCCAGCGATAAGTTCCTTTGGATTTCCGCTTTCCGGGAGGAGCGCGAGCGTATCTTTTCCGAATTTATCCTTCCTCATTATCTTTCCCAATATACTGAAGCCGGTCGATCTGTTTGATTGGGGAATCCTCATGGCATAGAGGATACTCCGTAAAAGGCTCCATGGTTTTATCCTGTTGACAGGAGCCTTGGTTTTGGCAATATGTCAAGATATGGAATAGGCTGATAGGCAGACCCACCGTATTTTGTGGAAAATTTTGATTTTTCTTTCTTCTTTATGGTACTGATTTGAGCCAAATTACTGCCCTGTCATCCACTCCATTCTGGGAGGGAATATGTATCTTCGTACTCTAGTCGTCAGTGGGTTTAAATCCTTTGCTGAGGCAAAAATAGATTTTCCGAATGGGATAACCGCTGTTGTCGGTCCCAACGGGACAGGTAAGAGTAATATCGTGGATGCCATTCTGTGGGCGATGGGTGAGCAAAGCGTGAAGAGTTTACGAAGTGAGCGCATGGAAGACGTGATTTTTAATGGGACTGAGCAACGTAAACCCATGGGAATGGTCGAGGCTTCGCTTATTTTTTCCGAGGTGACGCCTCGTGAGTTGGAGCCTGTCTCTGCTCTTCTGGAAGGGCTTGACCAGGCAACGGACGTCATGATTACTCGTCGGCTTTACCGCGAGGGAGACAGTGAATATTATTTTAATAAGATTCCTTGCCGACTTAAGGATATTCGAGGATTTCTCTGGAACGCCCGGGCAGGAGCTCGAGGGCAGTCTGTGATTGAACAGGGCAATATTGAACAGTTGCTCAGTGCTTCCCCACAGGAACGGCGTGAGTTTATTGAGGGCACGGCAGGTATTATTCGATATAAAAAGCAAAAGGCGGAGGCATTACGGAAATTACAAAGTACAGAAAATAATCTTTTGCGAGTTCGGGATATTCTAGGAGAAGTTCGAGGTCAGCTTCGGACGCTCAATCGTCAGGCGAAACAGGCAGAGGAGTATCAGACGTTTCTCCGTGAAGCTCGGGAGCTTGAGGTGCAGTTGTTGACCCATGACTTTCGGCGGTTTTTTCAAGACCAGTGTCAGTTTGAAAACGAATTACACGAATCTGAAAACCAGGAGATTGCCTGCGTGGCTGAAGAGGCCAGGCTTGTAGCCGAGCACCAAGAAGTGCAGTTGGAGCTGACATCTGCTAGCGAAACTCTCAAGGAAGCGCAGGACCGATTTCGAGAGATTGAGCAACAAATGTCCCATGCGTTTACGGCGATTCAGATTGAACGCAACCGGCTTGATCAATATGAACAGCAACATGAGCAGGTCATGGAGGAGCGGGCTCGGCTGAATGGGGAGGGCCAGGATGCCACGGGTTCCTTGGAAGCTCTGAGAGAGCGTCTGGCCCAAATTCGGTGTGAGATGGAAATTCTTTCTGTCACTGTGAAAGAAGGAGAGGGGAGCATCGCTGATCTCGCTGTTCGCCGTCGAGAAACTGCGGAGAAGGTCGACAAGGGGCGAGAAACCATTCTGGCCTTAGCTGTCGATAAAACGAATCAGGAAAACCGCCTGAGAAGTATTGCTGAAGGACGGAGTTCGATGGCCAGACGGATTGAACGTTTGGCGGTAGAATATGCTCAGTCGCAGACCGATCAAACCACACTTCAATCTGAAAGCGAAGCCCTTCGACAGGAATGCTCATCTCTCGAAGGTCAGCTTGATGAGCTTCGGAACAATCAGGACCGGTTAGAGGTCAACCTGCAAAGTCAGCGAGAAACCAGGGAAGAGCTTGATGAAAAAATTCTCGACCACCAAACCCAAGCAGCTGGTGCCGAATCTGAATTACGTGCCATTCAAAGTGTCTTTCGGGAAGAAATAGGGTCTGGCCATCATGGTGAGGGTGATGAAGCGTCAATTCGCGTCGCGTGTTCGTGGATTCAGGAGGCGTTGGCCGAACGGATGGAAGTGCCCGAGGATGTTGAAAAAGCCATAGAAGCGGTTCTGGGCGAGCGGTTGCAGGCGTGGATTGTCCAATCGTCACAAGAGGCCGAAATGTCCATTGGGCAATTCAAACAACATGAATGGGGAAAAGGCAGCTTTATTCCCTTGAATATTCCGCGACAGGGTCCAAAGGGGCCAGCCGAATGGTGGAGCGTCGTTCAGCATGACACGGAGGTGCTGGGCTTGGCTGTGGATTTTGTTCAGGTTCCGGACGATTTAAAGCCTGTCGTTGATGCCTTGTTGGGGAATACGGTCATTGTCAAGTCATTGGCTGGAGCGTTGAATCTCATGACCACACATTCATGGTTCCAAGGGAACGGTCCGCTTTTAGTGGCTTTGGGCGGGGAACTTGTCTCTCCATCCGGGGTCATCAGTGGTGGGTCTGGTGGAGAAGCTGGTGGATTATTACGTCGTCGTCGAGAAATTCTCACATTGGAAGAAAAGTTGAATACACTCACCGTGGGGTTGGAGGAAGCCAAAGCGAACCGGAAATCGCTTCTACAGGAAATTGAGGATGTGTCGCGACAACTTGAAGAAGCCACTTTGTCCATTCGCGAAATGGAATTTCAGATGTTGACCATTCAAAAAGAGGCTTATTCAAAAGAGAAGGCTCTTCCCGATCTCGTTCGTCGGTTAGATGCACTTCAGCAGGATCGATTAGCGGAAGAGGAGGAATGGGGCCAACTCCAAGTTGAAGAGGGAGAGGTTCGGACCAGGCTCGAGCATCTCAATCAGACACGGGCTCAAGAAGATGAGGCTCTTCGTCAACTGTTGGATTCTCTCAATACATTAGACCAAGAGCGACAAGACATGTTGCAACGCCTCAATGACACTCGAATGAACTTTCAGTCTCTGAAGTCCCAATCGGACCATGAACAAGCTAATGTTGAACGGATTGAACGGGAAGAAGAGCATAGGAACAACCGTATTCGACAGATTGATGGACAATTGGAGCACCTCTTTCTCCAAAGTCGAAAAAGCCAGGAGGAACGACTCACCAACGAAGGTTTGGTCGAAGAATTAGACATCCGGAAAGAGGCCATTGCCGGAACATTATTGGAGCTTGAGAACCGGCATGCAGAATGTATGGAGGGAGTTAAGCGATTGGATGGTCTGATTGGGAAGGCTCGTGAAACATTGAGCCATATCTTCAAATCCCGGGTGCCAATTGAGGGGCGTTTAGCAGAGGTTCGGGCGAAGTTCCATGCAGTGCAAGAAACGCTGACCATGACTTATGAAATTTCGACGGATGACCTCAAATATCCTCAGGATGCGGAACAGACCCCTGAAGTGCTGGAAGGCAGTGAACAGACATCTGGCGAGGAGAAAACCGGGCAGTGGAGAGAGCAGTTGCAGGGTATCAGAAAAAAATTAGAGCGTATCGGTCCGATTAACCTGGCCGCTATTGAGGAACATGCTCAATTAGAAGAACGCTATCAATTTTTATTAGCGCAGGAAGAAGATCTAGCCGGTTCAATCCAATCGCTTCAAGAAATTATTCAGCGATTAAATCAGACCACCAATAAGCTGTTTATTGATACCTTCAAAGAGCTGCAGGTGAAATTTAGTGAAGTCTTTTCAGCCTTGTTCGCTGGAGGACGTGCTGAGTTGATTCTAGTGGAAGAAACTCAGGAAGGGCAGGAATCTGAAGCGCCTACTCTTGAGCCAGGTGTTGAAATTGTCGCCCAACCACCAGGGAAGCGCTTGAAAAACCTCAATATGCTCTCTGGGGGGGAAAAGACGATGACCGTGATGGCTCTCCTGTTTGCGAGCTTTCTGATTCGTCCTTCTCCATTTTGTGTATTGGATGAGGTGGATGCGCCATTAGATGAAACGAATGTGGTCCGGTTTGGTCAGTTTTTGCGACAAATGGCAGACCGGTCTCAATTTATTGTGATCACACACAATAAACGTACCATGGAGACTGCCAACTCCCTATTTGGTGTGACGATGGAGGATCCTGGGGTTTCGAAGTTGATAGCTGTTCGGCTTCATGAATTAGAAGAGGTGAGCTGAGAATACACAGTGGGGCCCAATCATTTTTGGGAAGTCCCAAATAAAAAGCCCCTTCCGTGGAATGTCGGAAGGGGCTTTTTTGCCGAACCAGGTTTTTGTGTTGGGTTAATTTCGAACGCCGGCCCAAACTTTCGCCGGGTCAATTTCTTTGTCAGGATTCAGCTCTTTGGCCTTATCCAGTAGTGTCTCAGTTGTCTCAGGGATTTCTGGGTCAGGTATGCAGCAATCGTCAACAGGACAGACAGCTGCACATTGAGGCTCATCAAAATGACCGACGCACTCTGTGCAGCGCTCATGGGTAATCACGTATACCGTGTCTCCATCACCCTGACCTTCACCGACTTTATTGCCCTTTTCTTCTGCGGCGCTACGTGTCTCAAAAATTGCTTCGTTGGGACATTCGGGGAGACAGGCACCACAATTAATGCACTCTTCTGTGATTAGCAACGACATAATTCCTCCTTAGGGGACAAGTAAACCGTCATGTCAATTGTAGGAAGCCAACGCCTACGATTCTTAATGAAATTTCCCTTGGCATGAGGGCTCGCACGGTAACAACTCTTTCGCGATTTTAACGGTGTAAATTTCTTTGCGTCAACCGGACAGAAGACCTATCTGATAAGCTATTCGGGCCTGCGGTAAAATTAGGTTGATTCAAAAACCATTTTAAGAAATTGTTGGGGCCAATAACCATACAAATTATGGGCACATTGATATATTTTGACGGAAGGCAGTAATTGGTCTGACCTTGACGAACCTTTGGACGATTGTTATAGCAGCGATGCGTCATTAATAACGGACGAGAGAGGTTCTGTCGCATTTGTAGGAGTCGCGTTTGAGGTTTGAGTAATGTGGAGCGAAAGATTGTGATTGTGTGGATGAACCCTTAGTAGGCTCATCTCAGGGTGTGTTCGAGATAGAGGTTGTTTTGCCTGACAGTCCAATTGGGGTTAGACACCTTCCGTATTTTTCTTACCTGCCTCCCTATGAAAACAATTAGCTCCGGATCCTCAGTGCTTTCCGCCTATGCTGCCCTCACGACGGCCGCGATGGTCTGGGGGGGATCGGTGGTTGCGCAAAAAGTCGCTTTAGGTCCATTCTCCCCCGTGGAAGCGTCCGTGTTTCGAGGAATAGGGGCCTTACTGATCCTCGTCCCTCTTTGGCTGTGGAAGGAAGGGATCGTTTCTTTTTCCCGAAGAGATTGGCGAAACTTTTTTTTCTTAGGTATCGGGGTCCTTGGCAACCACTTGTTCGTTCTCTTTGGTCTCCAATTTATTGGGGCAGGGGCAGCGGGTATTATTATTGGTGCGAGCCCGGCCATTACCGCCTTTCTGTCTTCTTTAATTCTGAAGGATGTACCTTTCCGGGTGATTTGGTTTGGTTGCCTTGTCTCGTTTTTTGGAGTATTGAGTATTTCCGGGCGCGGGGCGGTAGATGGATTGGGTTCCAACCCTCTACTCGGAGGGAGTCTGGTGGTGTGCGCGTTAGTGAGTTGGGCCCTC
>JBDSHB010000099.1:0-4309 GCA_039918695.1 Nitrospirales bacterium
GCCAACTACGGGAATATCTTCGTCGGTCGCCAGCCAATTTTAGGCCCGAATCTGAAGACCATTGGCTATGAGGTGTTATATCGAAACTGTGAATCCGACTCAGCAATTATCCAAAATGAAGAAATCGCCACGGCCCAGGTCCTCTTAAATACCTACCTCGATATTGGCCTGGAACATGTGGTGGGAACCCACCTGGCTTTTTTGAATAATCACACACAATTTTTATTAGACAGACATTGTGAGGCTCTCCCGAAAAAAAACCGCGTGGTCTTGGAAATTTTGGAGACGGTGGAACCCACCCAACGAGTGATTGAAGCCATAGCCTCCCTCTCTCAGCAGGGCTATACCATTGCCTTGGATGATTTTGTCTTCCATGATCGCTTTCGACCGTTTCTGGAATTAGCCGATATTGTGAAAATCGATGTCTTAGGAAAAGGCCCCGAACAATTACAACACGAGACCCGACAGCTCAGGGATTACCGCGCGCGTCTCCTCGCTGAAAAAGTGGAAACACGAGAAGACTTTGAGACCTGCAAACAGCTTGGGATGTTCTATTTTCAAGGATTCTTCTTTTATCGCCCTGATATCATTCGCGGGCGTGAAATTCCTGGAAATCGAGTCGCTCTCCTGGAATTATTAGGGAAAATTCAGGACCCGAATATCTCCTTTGAATGTCTGGTCGAATTTATCCGAAACGATCTGTCTTTGAGCTACAAGATTCTTCGATATGTGAATTCGGCCTCTGTCGGACTTCCCAGGCGAGTGGAGTCCATTGAGCAAGCCGCCTGTATCGTCGGCATCGACCGGATACGCACCTGGGCCTCCCTCATTGTGATGGCCACGGGGAAAGGCCAGCCGATGGAAATGCTGGTGATCGCCTTGTGCGAGCGAAAATGTGTGAGGGACTAGGACAGCAACTTGGCGCCGATACTCCAGAAAAGTATTTCACCATGGGCCTTCTTTCGGTCTTAGAAACCTTGTACGGATCTTCCATGGAAAAACTGGTCGGCACCCTTCCGCTCCCGGACGATATTCTTGAAGCCTTAATCCTGGAGAAGGGACCAATGGGAGCGGCGTTGAGCAGCGTGAAAGCCTACGAGAAAGGCGAGTGGTTGCAACTCAAAAAATTCCAACTCTCTCCTGCACGATTCGAGAATTCTATGTGGAAGCCATTGATTGGGCCAACCACTTCTCTCCCATGATTGATGAGCCCGCATGACAGTCTGACCAGACGGCCCATCTGTTATCCTTTCGCTGACTTCAGCCCTCATCGTTTACAAGATTCCCCTCGCTCCACTAGGCTCTGGCAGATCTTTCGAGAAAGTAGGCATCCCAATACTCACATGTTAGAATGGGACATGCCTATCGAGTGCAACCCTTACTCAAGGCCGTTTCAGGACACATTCACAGGTCAACATAAACTCTAAGAGGCTCATGACATTTATCCCTACTTCAGAAATTACTCCCGTCTCTTCTTCCGCAAAGTCCTCCCGAAGAAGAAACCTTCCTTCCTGGTTCAAAGTTCGTTTCCGGCCGGGACCCCATTACCAGGAAATCCGTCAACTGATGGATACGCATCGCCTGCATACCATTTGTGAAGAGGCACGATGCCCGAATATATGGGAATGTTGGAATAATCGGACAGCCACGTTTCTCATCCTTGGAGATATTTGCACCAGGCGTTGCCATTACTGCTCGGTGACCACGGGACGCCCTTCTGCAGTAGACCGGGAAGAGCCTCAGCGGGTGGCGGATGCGGTCAAACTCCTAAAACTCCGGCATGCAGTGGTCACCTCGGTCAATCGAGACGATCTCCCCGATGGAGGGGCCGCACTGTTTGCAGAGACCATTCAACGGATCCGACATGAAAATCCGGCATGCACCGTCGAAGTGTTGATTCCAGACTTTCAGGGGCATCAGACTGATCTGGAAATGGTCATGCAGGCCAAACCGGATATTTTGAACCATAATATTGAAAGCGTCCCTCGCCTCTTCCCCTCAATTCGTCCACAGGGGAAATACCGGCGATCGCTCCAGGTTCTTCAGTGGGCCAAAACCATGGGAGGACGAACAAAATCCGGACTGATGGCAGGGTTAGGGGAAACAAACGATGAAATTCGGCAGGTGATGCGGGATCTTCGAAAAGTGAAGTGTGACATTCTGACCATCGGCCAATACCTTCAGCCGACTCTTCAGCATGCGGCGGTTTCGCGATACTATACTCCAGAGGAGTTTGAGGAATTCAAACAGGAAGGAATGGCCTTAGGATTTCAGCATGTAGAATCCGGCCCGCTTGTTCGGAGTTCTTACCACGCAGAAGAGCAAACACACGGACGGTCCTGCCCTTAAAACCTACTCCCTCTTATGTCCCAAGCCATTCGATCTGCAGGGCTGGCGACCCTGGTCAGACCGGTTGGTGTATGTTCACCTGGGAAACAGGCTTGTCTGACTTGAATAAAGAGGGATTCTGCTTCTGGGCGAGGGAATCCAAATAAACATGTTCGCAAAGGTTCCGCAGAGTGACGAAATCAAAAGCCGTAAATTCTTGATAGCACGTTTCACACTTCATCATTGGCCTTCTCTCCAATAATTTGTTACCATGCACCTATCAATGTAAAATTAGCGGAAGGACGAACACTTTGAACCACACACTGTGACTCCCCCAAGTGACAAAGTGAATAATTCTGAAATGTTCACCCTTCCCGCATTCATGGCATCGTAGGGATGCCTTAAATTCATCGCCGATGTTCTCTTCCTATAAAATTCTACCTCATACCTTCCGTCCAAGTCTGCGAAATCCCGAGCTGCCTGTCATTGAATAATCAACGCATGTCCATCCTGGGCGGAGACCAGGGCATTAACGGGTTGCCCGATTTCTTTTTGCCCATTGGGAAACGCGGTATCTTTCCCCACCTGGATTTTAACCTGTTGTTCGGCTGACGCCCCTTCGATGATAAACATATCTCCCTGGATGGCCTGAAGCTTCCCTTCAACATTCATATACCGTGACGTCGTTGTCGGCGAATTCGTCTGTAGTTCCTGTCGAACCTCAGGTGTTTGACCCAACGGTTCCTCCTCCATGGCAAAACCCGGCACAACTCCCTGGCAGCTCATCACGAATAACAAGACACTAAATTTAGTCAATGATTTCATGGCAACCTCCTTCCACAACAAATAAATGCGACGAGGTACTTTATCGTGTTTTATTGCTTACCTTTAAAATAGACATTGCAAGGCTCATTCCCCACTCTCACATAAGTTTTTTTATGAACAACATCAAGTGGTTAGAGGTTTTCCTCCGGCAATGTGCACAAAGTGTCACATCAAGATGTGCAGGCAATCCCCTACAACTTCCCCTAATACCCTGTAGGGAGATAAATGCAGCCTGAAGGATACAGGAAAAATGACAGGCCCTTCTCCCGTTGGAAGAATGGACCTTTGTGAGGAAATGACTTATTCGGGATGCTCGGTGACCTCAAACCTCAATACTTACTCTCAGGTCGCAAAAACCCGAAGGAACTCTTATCAAGAAGAACCCTCTATGCTCAGTGATGGTTTTTCTCAATCTCACCATCATGACCATGAGGTTTTTCTGAATATTCTCCATGGGGTTTTTTCTCTTCGTACATCTCCCCTCCATGAAAGGCCATGCCTTCCATATGCTCACGAAGCCGGGACCGAAACTGCTCATATTGCACAGGCGACAAGACTTCTTTCACATTGAGATAAACCCCGACACGATACATCATCATGTTTTTTTGTAACAGGCTGATTTCATCAACCTTGCTGGTAATGGCGGCCATATCGGCTTGTTTGGCATCCATGAGTGTCCCCATATTCACCATCGCTACCCGTAAATCGGCCCCATTCTGAATCATCGTCTTTCGATAGTCCAATTCAAGCGGACGGAGCCGCGTCACCTGACCCTCAGAAAGACCCAATTCCTCTTTCATGTCCAAGGGCGAAAGACCACTATGATGCTCCATCCCTTCATGATCGCCATTTCCATATACCCCATTCCCGTATGAGGCTGCTTCCCATGTGGATGGTCATCACTCGCGGGATCCGCTCCTGCCCTAGAACCCTGTTCCCCCCGTGACTAGAACCACCAATCCCACGACCATCATGACGTGTTTGAAACCCTGCATACTCAAATCCCCTTTCTTGAAATTAAAAATTAAACCAAACGAGAACTCATGATAGACGTCTTTCTCACGATCAATATTTCGGGTCATCCTGATTTTTCAAAAAAAGTATAGCAAATTTTCGATAAAAGTTGGGGTGGAGATCACGAGCACGGTATACTAAA
>JBDSHB010000100.1:0-3474 GCA_039918695.1 Nitrospirales bacterium
AATTTCTCGTGAGGAATAAACCGCGCTTTCCCTTGTCAACAAAGGCTAGCATGATACTGAACCCCTCTTATTTACCCACTCACTTTCACGAAGACCCAGAATTATTATTGGAGTACTCAGCGGCATAATAAGCCTCACAAATCCAGCAGCCTGCTTTATTTCTGACAGCGGAGGTCCAAAAAATTTGGGAATTTTCGCGTTTGGAGGCAGGGTATACGGGCTTCAGAAAAGCCTAGAGAGTGTCAGGGATTTTTTAACCCTGATGAGCCCCGCTTTCCAGGACGCGCCTAAAAAAACGCAGCTCAGCCAGTCAGGATACTGGGCTCTTTCTTCCACCGACGGCTGCCGCTCAGCCCTCTTGGTGGACGCCCCCATGAACCGGCGGGCCTTGTCTGAGCCCTTCGAGTTGGTCCGCCCTCCCGTAGTTTGTGTTCACCTAATGTAATAAGGCCGGGCGGGGCGTCACTGGTTTTGGGTCCTTTTGCCGAAAAAAAAGGATCTCGGCTGCCTGGCCGAAACCCACATCTCTCGCATAACCAATTCATTCCCAGTTAGTGGAATAAGGTGGCAACCATGTATTTGTCACTCCGAACAAAGCAAAAATTTATTGGAATACCTATAGACCGGAAATTGTGGTCAGGTTGCTGTTAAGTTAGGAGTTAGAGAGGCAGGCTTTAAGACAGCCTAGAGGGTTTCACGGATTTTTTGACCGTTGTAGGCGCTTTCCAATACGCGCTTAAAAAAGCGCAACACATCTGCTAAATCAAACCAAAAGCCGCAATTGATACATTTCGCGTTGAACCGGCGCGACACCTTGGTGTACTGACGTTCAACCAGCATCGTTCCTTGGCATCTGAGGCACGTCATATCGATACAGACCTACTTCTCTGATGAGATACCCAGTATGAGCGGATGGGATAACACCCATCTTCTTTCCTTCCCTGGCCAACCCGAAAAACCGGGAAAACTACAGTCCCTTTCAGCCCTCTTCCTGAGGCATCCAAGTTGCCTAGCGAAGTCGATTTAAAATCACCGCCATACAGCCCGCAAGTACTCCACCCCCAAACACCGTCAATCCCATAGAAAGAATTCCTTCCCACGACCCGGAATGCGACGAACCGTAAACCAGGTCTCTCATTCCGCCCTGGACCAGCAAGACGGCTAAGGTCAACAGAGATCCCATTCCAAACCACCAGCCAAAAGTTCGCACATTCTCCTCACAAGGCTGAATCACGCTTTGGAACGGACTTACGCCTCTTTCTGAAAGGCAAAGTTACTGTAAACATTGCAGAAATCTGGTGTCAAGAACAACCCATCGAAGTATCAAGAAGAGGGAGTTGCCGAAAGTTGGCCCTTCCGGATATTCAACCCATGATGTAAAAAAATAGAGACATTACTAGATGCGTTATTTACGACCGCCAACCCTGGTTCTTCTCCCCGATCCGTTGCAATCGATAGGGTGGTCAATGCAAAGGGGGCATGCGGGGTGGGATAATCCCTTGGAGGATAGTGAAATGTCCCATCGCCATTCCCAAATAGCAACGAAATACTCCCAGATTGAATATTGGCAACGGCCACATCCGGCACTTTGTCGCCGTCAAAATCCTGGACCACTCCAAAATTTGGACCGGCATCGCCGCCTGATTCTTTTCCCTCTTGAAAAGTCCCATCCCCGTTTCCTAAAAACACGGTAATCGTGTTCATCTCACCGTTAATCACGAGAAGATCTAGGGCTCGATCAGTATTGAAGTCCGCAAAGGAGACCCCCAAGGGCCGTTTGCCGGTTCGATAGTCAGTTGGAGCTTGGAAGGTGCCATCCCCCAACCCCAACCAGATCGACACCGCATGACTCATCGGCCCTCCATTGGTCACTGCCAAATCCAAATGTTTATCTCCATTCAAATCCTCTGTAGCCACAGAGGTAGGGGTATCTCCATATTCATATAACGACCCCAATCGAAATTTTCCGTTGCCCATACCCAACAGGATTTGAATTTTGTCGTTGCGGAGGGCCACAACTAAATCCGGAAGGAAATCTTCATTAAAATCTCCTGTGGCAATACTCACTGGAGTACGGTGAACCAGGTATTGGGCCCCACGCAAAAAAGTGCCATCGCCTTGTCCCAAAAACACGAGAGCATGATTATCCCCGGAACACGCCACGACGAAATCCGGCACGCGGTCAAGATTAAAATCATCAACAGCCACATTCCTCGGCTCCTGACAGGCAGAAATCGTTTTTTGGTCCTGAAAACTCCCGTCCCCTTTTCCCAAGAGCAGGGACAGGGAATTTCCCTGAATATTGCTGGTGATCAAATCCGTAAATCCATCACCGTTAAAATCACTTGCACGGATTGACGTAGGGTTTTTCCCGACTGGAATGTCTAGGTAATGATAAATCAAATCAGGAGGATGGTACTCCTCACGTGTAGGACAACCGACCAAGGACAGCAGGCCCAAAAGCCCCAGAGGAATGACAAGTCGAGCACACAAGGGTTGACTGGAATACAATTCTTCTTGCCTTTCTCCAGGATATGTGGGTGGAGAGGGTGCAAATATATATGCAGGATAAACCATGCCCGGCGCCCCGAGTATACGGATTTTTCCAAATGATGTAAAACCGGCTAGTAGTCCGAGAAATCTTATGTTTTCTAACTAGCTACAGACTTTGCCAATGGTTATTTTGAAAGGGATGACCATAGCCCACTGGATGACACGACTCTCTTTATGTTATAGAGATCTCTTGTCTTTTTGTCTGTTTGTAAGGAGGAAACCATGGCTGAGGAAAAGCAAAAAATTGATCTAAGCATATATGGGGTAGCCGAAATCATAAAATGGTGCATTACCCGCAACAACGGACGTATCCCTGGCTGCGATACCGCAGTCTTCAAAGCACTTCAGGCAGCGGTGGCCGAGAGGCCAACCACAGGGGATTACTATACGCTGGATCAATTTTACAAAACACGGAAAGTCTTCGAATTTACTCAAGATGAGGTAGCAGTGGTCGATCGATGTCTTTATGATCTCCCGAATTTTGACGGCGCTCAGCTACCACAAATTCGTTACAAATTTTGGCCAGCGGCTGTCTATCAAAACTAAAATTGTGGGCCTCATGGCCATTTCCAGAGTGTTTTCTCCTTCGATTGTTTGTCTCCACGACCATCTTTGTCTTCAGGCCCAAGATGACGGCCACAACTCTTCCCGACGGCCAAGATAAAAGAAGGGCTGGACGACTCATGCCGGCAATTCTGGCATGCATCCTAAGGTTGTGATCACGGACACCTGGTAATCGTGGGGAAGGAAAACCGCCAAAGCAGTCCCCGCCAGACGCCACATGAGTGGAACCTATTCTTTGTTACAGTGGCCTCTTACCGTTTTTTTGACACCTGGACTATTCCCACGATAAGAACCAAGGATAGCTCACCTTTCTAGTGAAACACCCCCAAGCAAGCTGAGGGGTATCCTGCGCTGTTT
>JBDSHB010000101.1:0-7485 GCA_039918695.1 Nitrospirales bacterium
GATGGGAAGACCGGGCACAGCTTTTGTCATCTTCTCTAGAACGAGTAAGCCATCCATGTCAGGGAGTTTGACGTCCAGAATCACGACACTAGGCGAGTGCTGTTTCACGCATTCCAAGGCAGTGCGCCCTGTTGAGGCAACGTCAATCTGATGTCCGTCGGCCTCGAGGAGATCTCGTAGGGTTAGGACAATATCCTGTTCATCGTCGACGACGAGAATGGGGGAGGAGGATGGTCTTGGAGTGGTGGTTGCCATGGTAAAACCTCATGTCTGGGGTAACTGGCCCTCAATACGGATGTTCCTGAGAATGGGCGTTTGATGAATACCCAGGCAATCTATGTACCAATAACGTCATGGGTTGAATTGGTCAGGCGATAAGTCTTTGGATGAATTCGTGATTTTTGAAAAATGTTGCAGGGAAAAGTCCATGTGTCATTGATTTTCATAGATGAAAGATGGAAATTTTGATATCTGTTTGGATACACCCATATATCCAAATGGATACACAATCTTGACCTGTATAGTGCCCGGGATGGCATTGACCGACAACGGTGCTGCCGAATTTGGCCTGACTTTCCGATCCGTTTCTTTTAATAGATCAATCATCTGTCTCCAAGACTCAAGAATCGGACTTTACCCGACGCAAAATTGTGAGGAGGCCTTGTCTCATTCGGCCTCGAAGGTGGGGTCGGCGATTGTGTCATTAATGACAGAACCGTAGAAATTTTACTTAGGACCAGTATCCTGTGGGATCGGATGTGCGAGGGCATAGATCCAGAATCTCCAGAGAAGTTGGGCGAAAGGGTTCGCATCAATGAGCCATAAATGGCAGGTGTGCTCTTGATGGGGTATCACTTGAGTTCATCCATTGGTTATGGCACTCTCCGTTGATGATAAATAAGAATTTGGCCATGGTCATGAGGTAATTGGGTGGGTTGCGAATAGCCGATACAAAAGCCAGGGATAATTTTCTCGGCTATCTTTCCTTGGGAGATATTCAGATTCCTCATGCTCTTATTTTAATGAATCTTAGGTTCTAACTCCAAGTGCAACAGGGAGTTCATGGCTTTTACTATCAGGTGGATCGTAACCTTTGAGAGTGAACCAGTAGCTGCGGTCTATAGGACTGTCCCCAAGACCATATTCTCTTCCTAAGTTCTCCCAGTCACCAAAGCCATTGAAATATAAGACCTTATCGCCTTTCAAAGAGTGTTGCACTTGGAACTTGAAACCGCCAATTATTAACGGCTCAAGTATGTGGTGAATTGGGAATGAACGCGGGAATCCCCATCCAGGAACGGTTAATCGTCGCACTTGATGTTTCCTCCTTAGAGGAGGCTCGTCGATATGTGAAGGATTTAGAGGGTGTCGCCTGGTTTTATAAAATTGGCCTGGAATTATTTCTGGCCGTTAATGCCGATTTTATTAAGGAATTACGCGCACAAAATTGCCGGATCTTTTTAGATCTAAAGATGAATGATATCGATGAAACGGTGCGTCGAGCCGTGAATCTGGCGGCTGACCTGGAGGTAGATTTTCTGACCATTTTTGGAAATCATGCCACGGCCAAAGCTGCGGTGCTTGGTCGAGGCGCCGGGTCAATACAAATTTTGACCGTTCCGCTCCTTTCGAGCTGGGGGGAGAAGGATCTTCAAGATCTGGGGATGTTAAGTGTACAGGCGGGAGATCCTGCACGTTTTCATTCTCTGGATGACTACGTCTTGTGGCGGGCAGATATGGCGATGGCCCAAGGGTGCGATGGCCTGATCGCCTCAGGAAAATATGTCGGAATTCTGAGAGAACGGTTTGGTCAGAAGGCGCTTATTGTGTCTCCAGGTGTGAGACCGGCCGGGCAGGACACCCATGAACATCAACGTTCGTTAACTCCTTTTGATGCCATTCGAGCCGGGGCGGATTTTTTAGTTGTTGGGCGACCTATTCGGGATGCGGATAATCGGCGGAAAATGGCGCAAAGGATTCAAGAGGAGATTGCCTTGGCGGTCAAGGCTGGTCCCTCGAAAGAGCAGGCATTGGCTGGGGGGAGATAGCTGGGGTAATACATCAGCAGGCTGAAGCTATCAAAGCGGCCCTTCATGAAATTACCAATTACCTGCACGTTTTTTCTTCCCTTCCTTTAGGGATGTCTAACCTTTTTCATGCCTCCGTTTGTCTTTATGCTATTCGCCACGCTCCCTTAACGGCTAACATGATGATTCGTATCCTCTTCTATTGAGTAATCATGAGTGGATTGTGATGTCATTGTGTAATGGATTGTGGTTCACCGTTTTTTTGAACATCACAGCGGAGCGATTGGAATTGCCAACGAATCTCTCCCTGATATTCATTCTTTTCCTTACCCTTGCCCCTTTCTTGAGGAGGAGTAGGTGCGTGACCATTAATGCCGGGATTGGTATGATGGGACTGGGTGAGAGGAAAAAACAGGGGATTGGTCTTCAGAAGGCCACGAGCCACGATCAATCCCATGAGGGAAGCAGTATCCTCTGTCGTCGATGCTGAAATGCGATGTGTTGGAGTAGTCGGATTAAAGGTGGGATTCCAAGTGATTTTGATTTGGGAAGTTTAGTCACAAACACCTCTAAGAGAGTAAGCTCCAAATAGACCTTCGAATAGACTGTAAGCGTGATGGACACGGTTCTGGACGGTAGGCATTAGGGAGGGCTGTATGACGATGCGAAGGGAATGGTTGCGAATCCTCATTGTGGAAGACCGTCCAAGCCAATTGGAAACGAACGTCAATGATCTAGCAGAGGAAGGCTATCAGGTGGTGGGGGCCAGGACGGCTGGGGAAGCTTCGGAATATGCGAAATGTGAAAGCTTTGCGGTCGCCGTGGTCAATGTGCAAGAGCCGGATGTCGCCGGAGTCACATTGCTATCTCTTCTCAAGTCGAAGAATGCAGAAATTCAGATGGTCCTGAGTCCAGCCTTTGCCAGCCTAGATTCAGCGAAAGCTGTCATAGGTGAAAGCGCCGTTTCCTACATCAAACGGGAAGGGTCACCATCCGAATTGCTTGGTATGATTCGTCGAACGTTTCGTGACCAACTGATGGAATACACCAAAGACCTGGAGATAGCTCTGACAGAGCGGGATGAACGGTTTCGGCAACTTGTGGATCATATTAAGGAAGTGTTTTGGGTCTTTGCCCCTGACCAGTCTGAAGTCTGGTATGTGAGCCCTCAATACGAAACCGTCTGGGATCGCAGTTGCGCAAGTCTTATAGAAGATTCTCGAAGCCTTTGGAATGCGATTCATCCTCACGATCAACCACGATTTCTCACTCACCAAATTGAGCCGGATGGGAATGGAGTTCAGGGAGAATGCCGGATTGTGAGACCGGATAACACCATACGGTGGGTGCGAATACAAACAGTTCCTATTCGAAAGCCCAATGGGGACCTGCTGAGCCTTGCTGGTGTGGCGGAGGACATTACAGAACGGAAGCGTGTGGAAGAGGCTCTCACGAAAACCGAGCGCCAATTTCGGCAATCAAGCCGCATGGAAGCTATTGTGACGTTGGCAGGCGGCATCGCCCATGATTTTAATAATATTTTAACGGCAATTTTGGGCTACACCGAATTGGTGTTGGCCACGGTGCCAAAGGAAAGCCGTACCCAACGAAATCTTCAAGAAGTCCTGACTGCGGGTCACCGAGCCAAGCACTTGGTGCTCCAGATTTTGACCTTTAGTCGTCAAGCGGGTCAGGGGAAGAAACCCACCCCTCTCCACATGGTCGTCCGGGAATCCCTGAAACTCTTACGCTCCACGATTCCCACGACAATTGAGATCCGTCAAGCATTGAAAACGGAGGCCCCTATTCTAGCGGATCCGACCCAAATGCATCAGATCATTATCAATTTATGCACCAATGCTGAATATGCCATGAGAGAACCAGGGGGGATCTTGAGTGTTGTCCTTGAAGATGTGGAGGTGACAGAAGATTTCGCCAGAACGATTTCGGGATTACAGGTTAGTCCGCACGTTCGGTTGACGGTGCATGATACCGGTTCAGGCATGACTCCTGAGGTACTTGAACGACTGTTTGATCCCTTCTTTACTACCAAGCCAATTGGCGAGGGGTCGGGAATGGGGATGGCCGTAGTGCATGGAATTATTATGGGCCATAGAGGAGCCATTGTCGTGGATAGTGTCGTGAATAAAGGGACAAAGATCGAAGTCTATCTCCCGACGGTTCCGACCCAGGTCTTAGAGCCTATTCACGATTCAAAAGCCATTCACAATGGGAAAGAATCAATTTTATTTGTGGATGATGAAGAGACGATTGTGAGACTTGGGAGGGAACTTCTCACGCAACTGGGATATACGGTGGAAGTGCACACGAGTTCAATCGAAGCTCTGAGGACATTTAGCCAAGACCCGCATCGTTTTGATCTCGTCATTACTGACCAAGCAATGCCGGGATTGACCGGTGAGGCCTTATCCCGTGAGCTTCTGCGGATTCGCCCGGACCTCCCCATCATTTTGTGTACAGGATTCAGTCATGTGATCTCGGCGGAACGAGCGAAGGCATTGGGAATTCAGGGTTATTTAATGAAGCCTTTGGCAATTCGGGACCTGGTTCCCATTATTCGCCATGTGCTCGACAAAACACCTTCGTCGTTAGCCGAGTCTTGACCTATCCGAAGGGGAATGAATGCGCAAGCCACGGTTCTCCTGTTTGGTCGTGAGTAACTCCAGGAGATGCCGGCTATTCCGGGAATGCTATTCAATAATCATGAATGCCAGAAATGGATGGTTCATTGGGGATGACGTTCGAGGGCCGATCCGGGATGTTTTGAGCTTGGCCCAAATCATTAATCTCTGGAGGAGCCAAAGTTGGTCGCACAGTTCGTGGTGGATTTGTTCCCGGGGAAGAGGAAGATGACCATCCGGAGTGGGGCGTGGAAAGAGACACAATAATGGCAAACATTCTTGTTGTGGATGATGATCGGCAGGTTTGTGACCTGTTGAAGCAGGCCTTGGAAGATAAGGGATATACTGTGGACTGTGCCCCAAACGGAGTCGAAGGCATCAAGGAATATCGCAACCGCCCAGCCGATCTTATTATTTTAGACATTCTTATGCCCGAAAAAGAGGGGCTTGAGACCATACTGGATTTGCGGCGGGAATTTCCTCAGGTAAAAATCATAGCGATGTCCGGCGGAAGTGAGCGAGCCAAACTCGATTTGTTGGACCTCGCTCGTCGCTTAGGAGCTCAACACACAATCGATAAGCCTTTCCAATTGCACACCATGACGGACCTCGTTACACAAGCCCTTCACGAAAATTAGCCAGGGTTTACCTGTTTGGACCACGAGAGATGCTGTATTTTCGGACTCAACCTGATGCCGTGTTTATCCCGTTTGTGAGGCAGGCGCTTGATTGCGATCTTCAGGCCGTGCGGCGTGTAGCGTCTCACAATGACGCTGAGGCCTGGTTGGTGGAGTATCCGGCCGTGGGGACGCTGTTTACTCCCTATAGCGCACTTATCACGCTTGAGGAATTGCTGGTGGCTCATGAGGCATCAATGGTCTATCGATTAACCGACTATCATTGGCTTCTGGTATACGAATGCCTCAAAAACTATTGTCTCTGGCACAACGATCAAATTTATGATGGATTGGTGTCATTTACCATGCTGGCGGGATACCGGTTTGGGTTGGTGGATTTCGCGACGATGATCAACCGGTATTTCTGGGATCATGAATTTATGGAACTGTTGTGCGTTGATGCGGATGAATCAGGTTGCTGTCAATGTGGAGAATGCCCAGACAGGTCCGATAGCGACCTTTCGTATGGATTACGTCCGCATCCGGACAAGCTCAAGTTAACCCCGGTGGAGGAAACCGCTTGGCGCATTCCGGAGCCAGAAGAATGTGGCCAGTGGCGTCTACCATAAGACCGAGTCATCAATAGGTGGCGTAAAGTCTTTCAGGAGAAAACATGGAAAAACCAGCGGACGTGCAATTCCACATTCATGACCTGTTACGCCGTCGCTGGAGTCCAAGGGCCTTTGCTGATCAGCCGGTCGAACGAGAAAAAATCCAAAGCCTGTTGGAAGCGGCTCGATGGGCATCTTCCTGTTTTAACGAACAGCCCTGGGTCTTTATTCTCGCGACTATCGAGCGCCCCGAGAACCATCAGAAGCTTCTGAGTTGTCTGGTGGAGGGGAATCAAATCTGGGCGAAACGGGCTCCACTCCTTCTGCTCACAGTGGCAAAACTCCATTTTGATCATAATGGCGAGGTCAACCGCCATGCCTATCATGATGTCGGGTTGGCCGTAGGAAACCTGGTCATACAAGCTACAGCCATGGATCTGTCGGTTCATCAGATGGCCGGGATCCTTCCTGACACCATTCGCGAACGCTATGCTCTTCCTGCCGGCTATGAAGCCGTCACCGGGATCGCCATCGGGTACCAGGGAGATGCCTCCACACTTCCTGAGGCGCTTCGTGAACGGGAATTGGCGCCACGGTCTCGTAAGCCTTTGAGGGAGTTTGTGTTTTCTGACACGTGGGGACAAAGCTTGGAATGCTTGTAGCGCATTGAATCCCTCGCGACGCATGTATCGGAGCGATCCATCCCGGATCGCACTTTCATGAACCTATTTCGTTGTTCATCTGAAACAGTAAGTCCTCTCGATATGCTCATGAAAAATATGTCATGAAAGTCAGCGGTCTGCCCTATGAAAGGGCAAGACGAAAAGAAAGCAGGATGGTACACTTGAGTCATGAGAAGACGAGATTGCATTCAAGGGAGTGTTCAAAAAGGCTCGTCCAGTCCTGTCCTGAGGCTTCTCGAAGGAAAGGCCGCAGCTGCTTGGGCGAGCGGAGCGTACGGAGGAGTACGTGGGCACGGCAAAGCGGCGAAAACGCCGCTGGTGGCATTTTTCAACACTTCCCTCAATAGTAACGAAGGAGATATCTTTCTATGATTACGGCCATAGGCGATGTGTTACGACGATGTTACGAGCGCGGGTGGATTACCACCCGAGATGGAAATTGTAGCGTCCGGCGGGCGAAGAGTGTGTATCTATATGTCACTCCCTCAGGCTGGCGAAAGACCATTGTCCATCCGGAGCACATGGTCAAAATCAAATTGGTAGATGGGAAGTTGCAGGTGCCTCCCGGAACCAATCCTTCTGGGGAGCTGCATATGCATTATCTCCTGACTAGAGGGATGAATCGGACGCGTGCGGTGGTACATGTGCATCCAACCCATGTGGTCGCGGCCATCTATCGAGGATTCGATCTTCAGAAAATCTGCAGTGACTTTCCCGAGATTTATCGCTACACCCGTATCGGCCCAACAGCGCCAGCCCTTCCTGCTATCAGTTCGGAACTTGGAGAAGCCACGGCGAAAGCTTTGGGTGTCACAGAAGCCAACCCGGCAGGCGATTACGATATTGTCGGCCAGGCCAATCACGGAGTTTGCTCCATGGCCCCAGACCCCTGGTCGGCCTACGAG
>JBDSHB010000102.1:0-2745 GCA_039918695.1 Nitrospirales bacterium
CCGGTCAGATTCGTCGCGAAGATCGGAAATCCCTTCCACCCGTTTTTCGTGGATGAGGTCGGCGATCTTTTCTATCAGTTTGGCTTTGTTCACCTGGTAGGGCAGTTCCGTCACGATGATGCGCGCCCGGTCCGTGCGTTCATCGACCTCTATGTCCGCCTTCGCCCGAAGAGACAGGAGACCACGTCCCGTTTCATAGGCGTCTTTGATCCCTTGCGTGCCATAAATAAATCCGGCGGTGGGGAAATCCGGCCCGGGAATAAATTCCATGAGCTCCTGAATGGTCACTTCCGGTCGCTCAATAAGGGCAATTAGCGCCGCGACAACTTCGCCAAGATTATGCGTAGGAATATTCGTGGCATATCCGACCGCGATTCCTCCTGCTCCATTTACTAATAGATTCGGAATACGAGCCGGCAACACGACGGGTTCTTGGGACGACTCATCATATGTCGGAGTAAAGTTGACGGTATCCCGGTCAATATCAACCAGCATTTCCTCGGCCAGCTTGGTTAAGCGGGCTTCGGTGTAACGCATGGCTGCCGGCGGATCGCCATCGACCGACCCATAGTTTCCCTGGCCATCCACGAGGGGATACCGCATATTGAAATCCTGGGCCATGCGGACCAACGTGTCGTAAATGGCCGAATCACCATGCGGGTGATAGTTACCCATAATTTCGCCGACAATTTTTGCGGATTTCCGGTAGGGCTTCCCAGCAGCCAGGCCCATTTCATTCATGCCATACAGGATGCGCCGATGAACCGGCTTCAGTCCGTCTCGCACGTCCGGCAATGCCCGTCCGACAATGACGCTCATGGCGTAGTCCAAATAGGACAAACGCATTTCATCTTCAATGGCGACTTGCGTCAGACGTGGTTCAACCGGCATACGTCACTCCTCGAAAGAGATCATGGCACTTCATGTTCTGCACATTCACATGACTTGGTCCGGCCCATCGCTCACCGCACGCAAGACCAAGCCGACGATTCGACATTCGGCTCAGCATAGGGGTAAGCAAACGAAGGCACCTGCTAGACATCTAAATTTCTAACTTCCAGGGCATGCTTTTGAATGAAATTCCGGCGGGGCTCGACCTCATCACCCATCAAAATGGTAAAGATTTCATCCACTCCTGTGGTATCTTCCAATGTCACCTGCAGGAGACTGCGGGTTTCTGGATTCATTGTGGTGTCCCACAGTTGTGTCGGATTCATCTCGCCCAATCCCTTGTAGCGCTGAATGGACATGCCCTTTTTCCCGGTTTCTAAAAACTCTCTCACGAGATCCTGGCTGGTGGAAAATTCCGATTCCGTGTCTTTGCGTTTTAACCGGTAGGGTGGTCGTCCCAACCCCAACGCCGAAGGAGAGATCTTTTGTAATTCCCTGAAATCTGCAGATCCCACCATGTCGTGAGTCAGGTTCAAAAATTTCTGACTGCCATTCCCTGCCACCCGACATAGGATGTGATGGGCCTGATGCTCTTCATCGGTCTGAATCGTCAGATCCACGGTGCCTTCCGGGAACGCCAGGCGAAGCCGACGGGTGGCCTCCTCAATCAATACTTCCAATTCGCCACGGTTTTTTAACAGATCTTTCGTTAATTGCGGAAAATCCACTAATACCCGGAGCAGCGCCGGTTCTATTTGCTTTTGACCCTGACGGGTTAAGAGCCCCTCAAAGGCCACCAGCTTATCTAAAATCGGGATGAGTTCATCTCTGGTCACAAATTCGTTTTGTTCCGGAAGAAAGAGTTGCGTATCCTCCACGGCGAGATTGGACAGATAAGTATTCATCGCCGCTTCGTCTTTGAGATACTTTTCTCCTTTTCCTTTTTTGACCTTAAACAAGGGAGGCTGGGCAATGTAGATATAGCCTCGCTCGATGAGTTCCGGCATTTGCCGGAAAAAGAAGGTCAGGAGCAGAGTCCGGATATGGCTGCCATCGACGTCCGCATCGGTCATGATAATGATTTTGTGGTAGCGGGCTCGATTAATATCAAAGGAGTCTTTATCTTCCTTCCCCTTTTCAACATCCTCTCTAGGCCGACCGATTCCGGTGCCGATCGCCATGATGAGTGTACGGATTTCCTCACTGGCGAGCATTTTATCAAATCGAGCCTTTTCGACATTCAGGATCTTGCCCTTGAGTGGAAGGATGGCTTGTGAGCGTCGATCACGGCCTTGTTTCGCGGAGCCGCCTGCCGAATCACCCTCTACGAGATACAGTTCACTGAATTGCGGATCTTTTTCGGAGCAGTCGGCCAATTTTCCTGGAAGTGACCCGCCATCCAACGCGCCTTTTCTGCGAATCAGCTCTTTGGCTTTTCTTGCGGCTTCCCTGGCTCTTGCCGCATCCACGGACTTTCCAACAATTTTTTTGGCGACGCCTGGATTTTCTTCAAGGTACGATCCCAAGGCTTCATTGACGGCCGACTCCACAATGCCCTTGACCTCACTATTGCCTAATTTGGCTTTGGTCTGGCCCTCAAATTGCGGATTGCGGATTTTCACACTCACCACGGCGGTCAGGCCTTCTCTCACATCTTCTCCGCTGAGCGATTCCGAATCTTTTTTAAACAAATCATTGGCGGTCGCGTAACTATTGATGGTGCGCGTCAAGGCAGACTTAAACCCGATGAGATGCGTGCCGCCCTCACGGGTATTAATATTATTGGCAAAGGAATACAAATTTTCCGAATACCCTTCGTTATATTGAAGGGCCAACTGGAGAATCATTTCCGGT
>JBDSHB010000103.1:0-2545 GCA_039918695.1 Nitrospirales bacterium
CAGAAGTTCGGTCGTATTTCCATCACGTCGCTGAAGGAGAGGATGAGAGGCACGGTTTACCCGGTCGCTCAGGTTCCCCATGACTTCTCGTAACTGATGAGAATATGGCCTAGCCGCTAAAATACGATCCTGCGCGCGTTTTAACTTGGCCGCAGAAACCATTTTCATGGCTTTGGTTATTTTCTGGGTGTTTTTGACAGACGAAATTTTTCGTCGAAGACTTTGAAGACTTGGCATAAAAAATTTTACGCGGCTTGGTCGTAGCCTTTGGACGTTTTAAATTCCGAAATGATGCTTTTTAATTTTCCACCAAATTCATCATCAATTTTCTTTTTGGTCACAATATCTTCCCGAATATTGGGGTATTTTTCTTTAATGAAAGCTAACAGATTTTGTTCAAACTCACGGATTTTATTCACAGGAACATTATCAAGAAACCCATTCACCCCAGCAAAAATCGACAACACCTGATCCGCCACGGACAGGGGTTTGTACTGATCTTGTTTGAGCAGCTCCACCATGCGCGCACCACGAGCCAATTGGGCTTGGGTGGCTTTGTCCAATTCACTCCCAAACTGCGAAAAGGCCGCCATTTCACGGTATTGGGCCAAATCTAGCCTAAGCGTCCCAGCCACCTGTTTCATGGTCTTAATCTGGGCAGAACCTCCCACGCGGGATACCGATAGCCCAACGTTAATCGCTGGTCGGATACCGGAATAGAATAGGTCGGCTGCCAGATAGATCTGCCCATCAGTAATAGAAATCACATTCGTTGGAATATAGGCAGAGACGTCACCTGCTTGCGTTTCGATAATCGGCAATGCCGTCAAACTGCCGGCACCTTTTTCATCACTCATCTTCGCGGCCCGCTCCAATAACCGGGAATGCAAGTAGAACACATCACCCGGATAGGCTTCACGGCCTGGTGGCCGTCGGAGGAGAAGAGAAAGCTGGCGATAGGCGGTCGCATGTTTGGACAAATCGTCATATACAATCAGTGCATGCTTGCCATTGTCGCGGAAATATTCGGCCATGGTGACACCGGCATAGGGTGCAAAAAATTGCAACGAAGCTGAATCGCTGGCAGTCGCTGACACTACCGTGGTATACTCCATAGCCCCATGATCTTCCAGAGTTTTCACCACTCGGGCCACCGTCGATCGTTTTTGCCCAATGGCCACGTAAAAGCAAAACACACCCAGGCCTTTTTGATTGATGATCGTGTCAACCGCAATAGCGGTTTTCCCGGTCTGGCGATCCCCAATAATTAACTCCCGTTGGCCCCGACCGACCGGAATCATGGCATCTATGGCCTTGAGCCCAGTTTGAAGCGGTTCTCCTACTGATTGCCGATCCACCACACCAGGTGCCCGAATTTCGATAAGGCGTGTTTCCGTGGTATTGATTGGGTCCTTCCCATCAATGGGCTTCCCAATGGCATCGACAACACGACCAACAAGTGCTTCCCCAACCGGGACCTCGGCAATTCGTCCAGTGCGTTTTACCGGATCTCCTTCCCGAATTCCCACATCCTCACCCAAAAGCACCACCCCGACACTATCTTCTTCCAGGTTCAAAGCCACCCCATACACTCCACCAGGAAATTCCAATAACTCACCAGCCATTGCGCCTTCTAAACCATAGACCTTGGCAATATTATCACCCACCTGGATAACGTAGCCCATTTCCTTGACATCAACGCGTTGCTCAAATCCTTTGATTTTTTCCTTAATGATGGAGCTGATTTCTTCTGCTTTGATCTGCATGGATTATCCCTTCGTCAACTGATCGTGCATACCGGTGAGTCGACCCAATATCGTATTATCAAAAACCCGGCTGCCAATTTTTATTCTTAATCCCGCAATAAGATGGGGATCAACCTCAAAGGCCACCTCGACTCCATGGTGTAGCGTTTGAGACAAGTCTTGCTTGATCTGTTCTTTTTCGCCCGATTGTAACGGTGTGGCCGAACCCACCCAGACCTGCTGAACACCCTGTTGCTGATCTGCCAATTCCGCAAACGCCTCTGAAATTTCAGGGAGCAACATGGCCCGATTCTTTTTCAACAGTTGAGTGAGAAAATCCCGCATGACTGAAGGGGCCTCCATCCGTTGGCTCAATTCATTCAGGACGGCCTGTTTTTCCTCAAAATTAAAAACTGGTGAAGCGAGGACATGCTTCAAGGCAGGGGTTTCTTCCAAGCCTTGTTGCAATGCGCTCAAGGCACTTCGTGCTGGTTCGATACCCGATTGATCGAGTAGTTGGAAAAGGGCCGATGCATATCGGCGCCCAATGGTGCTTCTATTCACAGTTTACAGAGAGTCCAGGAGCCATTTGAACGGAATTTGGCGTGCGTTAAGCGGGTAAAAGTAGCATGAGTGATAAAGTCTGTCAACCGGAAAGAGCGGATGTAAAGGGATTTTTTATCTGATTCCCTATTAACGTTGGAGTGGTTCAGCGGAGGTGGGTTCCTCGCACATCTGAATGCTTTTCTTGGGGGTTGGCCCTTGAATGATTCCGCCTCCTAATACACGATCACCAAGAT
>JBDSHB010000104.1:0-4262 GCA_039918695.1 Nitrospirales bacterium
GAGATGCCAGGAACGCCGAACAGGCGAGGTGGGCCTCCTGCTCCGGAAGGGCAAGGAGCCGGGTCTGGTGTCATTATTTCCAGTGATGGCTATGTACTGACCAACGACCATGTGGTCGATGGTGCCACGGAAATTACGGTGACTCTTCCCGACAATCGCGAGTTTGCCGGAAAAGTTGTGGGTCTTGACCCTCAGACAGATCTTGCTGTGGTGAAAGTGGATGCCACGGATCTTCCATTTGTTCCTTGGGGAAATTCCTCAAATCTTCGTGTCGGCGAATATGTTCTGGCGGTCGGCAATCCCTTTGGATTGAACTCCACGGTCACCATGGGGATTATCAGTGCGTTGGGTCGAGGAGGAATGGGGATTACACAATATGAGGATTTTATCCAAACCGATGCCGCCATCAATCCCGGTAATTCCGGCGGAGCGTTGGTGAATACGCGAGGAGAACTTGTCGGAATAAATACGGCGATCTTTTCGCAGTCCGGCGGATACCAAGGTGTAGGGTTTGCGGTTCCCACCAATCTTGCCAAGCCGGTATACGAGAGTTTAATCAGCACCGGCACCGTTGTCAGAGGGTTTCTAGGAGTCGGCATTCAAGAAATAAGTGCCGATCTTGCCCAGTCCTTTCAATTAGATCAAACTAGAGGGGCTCTCGTCACGGATGTCGTCCCGGGGAGTCCAGCAGATGAAGCCGGTCTGCAGCGCGGAGATGTGGTTGTTGAATTTCAGGGTAAACCGGTATTGGATCCACGCAGCCTGCAGCATCATGTCATCCGGACCACCGTGGGGTCTGAAGTGAGCATGGTGGTGATGCGAGATGGTCATAAGAAATCCGTGAAGACCGTGATTCGTGAACAAAATAATCCCACTCAGGTGGCTCAGGCCAATCCTGTGGAAAAAGAAGGACCTCTAGCCGGGGTGGCTGTTCAAGATCTGGATAGTGGCATCGCACAACAATTGGGATTGGAAAAAAATGTCAATGGCGTGGTAGTCATGGATGTCGCCCAGGGAAGTTATGCTGCACGGGCCGGACTCGCTCAGGGCGATGTGATCAGTGAAATCAACCGTAAGCCAGTCCGTTCTGAAGAAGATTTCGTGAAGGAGGTGTCCCACTTGAAGGAGAATTCCTCCGCTTTAATTTTTATTCATCGCGGGAAAGGGGCGTTGTATTTGAATATTAAAGTGTAACCGTTAATGTAGTGAGAACGAGAGTTAAAAAAAGAGGGCTTCTTCATTGAAGAAGCCCTTCTTTTTTGTTAGGGGCTTTACATCTTTTTCAGGCAAGAAAAATCTCAATAACACAAATACCTACCATGCAGCATTTTACCCGCCTATGTATGGGATCACATACCTAAAGTTCGTGCCATGAAATTAACCACGACGATATACTTAACGCACGCTAGGGTATTTGCTAGTATGACTATAATGATTATTTCTTCTTTTTCGGTTGATCTTTCTCGTGAGCCATGCGCTCAAGCTCCTTCCTTACCTCAGGCGGAAAGATCCTATTGGCAATTTGCTTGGTTGTCATATCAGAAGGTTTCTTTTTAGGAGTCATGCTATGCTTCTCAATACGCCAAAATTAGATTTGATAACCATGATGGGTGAATACCACTCTCATGAGAAATGTCTTGAGGTCCTTGAGGATCTTCGATGGCCCAGTGGTGTGCAATGTCCCAAGTGCCAATCCTTCAGCATTTCGCGTATTTATGCCCGCCGTCAATTTGATTGTAACACCTGTCGATGCCGGTTCTCTGTAACCGCTGGCACAATCTTCCATGACTCCCATCTCCCGCTTCATAAATGGTTTGCCGTTATTTACATGATGATTGAATCCAAAAAAGGCATTTCGGCCAATCAGGTGAAGAGGGTTCTGAATGTCTCCTACAAAACAGCCTGGTATCTCTGCCATCGCATACGAGCAGCCATGACCGAATTGAACGCTGAGATGCTGAGCGGAACCGTTGAAGTTGATGAAACCTGGGTTGGCGGTAAATTGGAAGGCCATGGTCAAGGTAGTGGTAACTACAAAAAGAATAAGTCCTTAGTGGTCGGGATTCTTCAGCGTAATGGCAAGGTCCGGATGAAAAAGATTGAACATGCTGACCGAAAAACTCTCCACCAATTCATCAAAGATCATGCTTCTCCAGACACCGAAGTTGTCATTACTGACGAACATCCTGCCTATGTGGGTATTGCCGATCATGACACTAAGCATGAGACCGTGAACCATAAAAAGAAAGAGTGGGTGAAGGCTGGCGATATTTATACCAATGGCATTGAGAATGTCTGGAGTCTGTTCAAACGCTCTGTTATGGGTACCTATCACAATATCAGCAAGAAACATTTGGACGCCTATCTGGATGAACTGGAATGGCGAATTAACAACCGAGATAACAAATATCTGTTCCGCGATACTCTCAAGAAACTCATTGAGTCAAAGAATGTGGAATATCAAAGCCTGGTAGCTTCCTGATCCAACATAATGACTTCTATATTCCCGTCTCTCGTTACCTCAACCGAAAAAGCCGCCAGTAGTGGAGGAATTCGTTCACCTGTTATTTTTAGATCTAACTTGAATTTCCTTCTATGGATTTCATATTGAAATCGGTCTTCGGCCTCCACTATCATTTTTATATTAGACTTCTTGTTATTTTCCTGGGCGTAGGTGAAGGAAACAAATTTAATTGGCTCATGATGGCCAGCAGGGAATGTCATAACGGTCTTATTGTCAGAAAATTTAAGTCTATTGCCTTGAAGTGAAATTAAATTTTCACTTGGCGGACAGCCCTCATAGGGGAATTCTCTCACGCTTTCCACTTCTACTCGTACACTTTTAGCCTCAATCGATGTCGATCTATTGTTAATATCGAACGAATATTCTTTTTTGCGCGGCTCTCCATGTATAACGTATTCTCGATGAATACCTGAAAATTCAACCTCCATCACCTGCCTATTTTTAGTAATTCCTACCATTGCTTTTCCAGAATTAGCTAGTCCCCATCCTGTAATGGCTTGTCGCAGTCCACCCCATACGATTTGTGGAACTTTGTAGGCAATCAATATAGTTATTGCCCCTAATGCAGTAAAGACCCATCTACCTACATTACTATTAAGCGTATCAATGATATCAATAGTGGTATGGTTCATTGAGCTTAACCAGTAAATCCATATCTGGAGATCTTCGGGTATCCCAGCCAATCCAATTAAACTTAAAATTAACCCAACAATTTTAAAAATTCGCGCACAGTACATTCCCATACCGAAATTTTACATAAAACTACTACCTGCTTCAAGTAGATAGTCGGGACACAAATACCCCAGCCAAGGGGCATTCTATCGGAAAGTAAGGCATGGGAGCCGTTATTCTGGAAGGTTCGTGAATGGTGTGATCAGTATGATGGGTGGCCGGTGTTTTATCAGATCGGTTCCACACATTTACCACTTTATCTGGATATGGGACTGGCTCTCCTGAAATTTGGTGAAGAAGCACGGGTTGATCTTCGAGAGTTTTCTTTAGAAGGGAGAAACAGAAAAGAACTACGTTATGCATATCATCGAGCTCACAAAGCAGGAGCCATGTTTGAGGTGGTGCCTGCCAATCAGGTGGACGGAATCATGGAAGAACTCCGGCACGTATCCGATGAATGGCTCAAAGAAAAAGATACCGCTAAAAAAAAGATTCTCTGTTGGCCGATTTGCAGATGTTTACCTCCGTCAGTTTGACTGCGCGGTCATTCGGTGGGAGGGCCGGATAGTTGGATCTGCGAACATGTGGGTGGCTCCGGAAGGACACGAAATTTCTGTGGATTTAATGAGGCACCGACTAGCAGTCCCGCATGGATGCATGGACTTTTTATTTGTCAATCTCATGCTCTGGGGTAAGGAGCAGGGGTATACCTGGTTTCAGTAGTGTCCGGCAATTTTGCCAAGCAGGGTATATAACCACTTGATCTGGAATAGGAAATAGCATGTTGAGGGGTGTCACCGACTTGAACGTGATTTTTTTGGGAAACTGGGGTTTTCTCCCAGGAGCTTCCCATCATGTATTCAGGCCAATTGGTGTTCGCACAACTCATGGAGCATTTACCGCTACACACCTTCCGCCGCTGTGTGCAGCGGTACCCTTCCAAATATCCCACCAAGACTTTTTCGCATCTCGATCAATTTCTCTGTATGGCCTTTGCGCAGCTGACGTATCGAGAAAGCTTGCGCGACATCGAAACCTGTCTGCGCGCTCACCAAGCCAAGCTCTC
>JBDSHB010000105.1:0-14796 GCA_039918695.1 Nitrospirales bacterium
TCCGGTCAAACCTCGAGCAGCAGTCTCTTTGGAAGTCCGAGTGGACAGACTTCCGGTCAGAGTTCTTCAGGCATGCAAAGTGATTCTCAGCAATCCCAACGAAAGGGCTTTAGATTTGGCGAATGCAATTTCCAAAAAGGGGAGTATATGAAGGCAAAATTAGATGAAAATAAAACTGCCACTTTTGTACGTTCCATGGGTGATAGTGAGGAATACTATGGAACAGGTGGAGTGTCAGGGGAATACTTTGTTCTTCCAGCGGGCCAATTAGGCGGGTTGGATATTTCGGATAAGGATGCCAACTATTCCGTCAAGTCTTCCGATGGCCAGGAAATCGGGAGTGTGTATAGGGTGATGACGAATAATAATGGAGATATTTCCTATGCCATCATCAGGAAACCGGACGGACAGTTAATTTCGGTCCCGTGGCAGGCATTGGAGGGAGCAGGCAATAAGTCCTTTAAATTGAAAGTCACCCAGAATCAATTAGGGAATCTTCCCATTCTGAATGAGGGTGAAAATGCCGGTGCGCATGTGCAAAAACACTGGAACCTGACCGAAAAGGAACGGAAAAATCTGGCCAAGTGGAACGAACGCCAGGATGAGAGAAACCAAGTCCGAGATCGGTACTACGAAGATACGCCGACCTTCGAAGGAAATCGGGAAGGCTACGACCGATATGACTCTGACCAGTCTCGCATGAGCCGTTCCGGAGATGATCGCCAAAGGCATTATCAAGATCAAAATGCTGAAGGCTATCAAACAAAACGTAACGATTTCAGCCCAACCGAATTTCCTCCACATGATCGTGCTTTTTCATACGAAGGGGCTGATCAGCAAAATTCATCTAACCGGAATCGCCAAGGACGATCATCGAATGATTCCCGGAACCGGGGAAATCAACAATATTCTAGCAGTCAGGATAGAAATTACGACAATGATGGCGACCGATCCGACCGCCATGATTCCCGCTCAAACCAGCGGAATTACAGATCTCCTATGGAAAATTTATCTGACCGGTACAACACCACAGCCCCGCGGAGCGATTATAATTCCCAACGGCATGGCTACGATCAGCATCAGTCCCGTAATTCCATGGGGAGCGGGTACGATTATCGGCCGGAGGGATATCGACCATAGACAGAAAAGGACCCCTGGGTTTCAACTTGGACCCAGGGGGCAAAACCTAAAACCTTCATAACTTAAATTTTGAGCTGTTTTATCATTAATAACAAATATCAAAGGAGAAGTGACATGACAAAATATTTCACCGTCGTGGGTTTGTCTGCGTTCCTTGTTTTTTCGGGTGTTACCGTGTTTGCAGATCAGTCCGAAATGAACAACCAAGAGGGCCAATCTGGGGAGTCCCCCAGCATGAAGGGCCAAGAAAACCAAGGGGCGATTGAGTCAAAAAGTCAGTCGAATCAAGCCACTGAACCTACAGAGGAGCAGCAAAAAAGGGCTCGCCCAGGTGGAGTAGGTGAAAAAGACTCCCTATTTGGTAGTCCAAGTACCTTCCCGCCAGGCGATACCTCACAAGGATATACTGGTGAGGATAAAAAGGCAGAAAAAATGGAAAAGGCTATAAAGGAAGAAAAAAATTAAAATCCCAAGCAAGGTATGCGACCAATTCTTAGGCGTGGCGCGATTGGATGTGGGAAGACAAACCTTCTTCACGCCGGCAAAGGAAAATGAGTCAAAAGTGCTGGCAGATGCGGGTCGGTCTGGAGATTTTCGACCGACCCGCTCACGATCTGAACCAAAAATTCCCCAATCGACGAGGACGTCCAACCACGGAATTCTTCTTTAATTCAATGCCTTCAGGCCTGAACAAACCATGATCCATTAAGAGTGATCACGTGAACATTCTCTACCAATTCTCAAAAGAAGGATTTCAGATCATCGTTCTGGTTCGGTCTGATCGTATTGGTAGAACTTTTCTTTGTCAAAAATTGGTAAACGTCTCCTAGCAGGATGTCGGACTTAGGGGATCGAAAGCGAAAAAGCAGCTGAGCGAGGCCAGATTTTGACGATTTTGCCGGCTCATCGTGGGACTATGGTCCAAGAAAGCGGCGAAAAATGGACCGTTTAGACACTTTTGCAGCCGATTCATCCTAAGTCCGACAGGCTCCTAGAACACTAACAACATTGGCCTTCAGGTTTTCCGAATGAAGAGTTAAACCTGAGCTATCGGGAATGTGGCCTTCTTCCAGGCACTCATTCCTCCTAACACATTTACGATATTCCGGTATCCATGAAATTCGACAAGGCTTGCAATAACTGACGAATGGTATCCACTTCCACAGATGACGGCGATCTGCCGGTTTTCCTCAATCTCCTGGATACGTTGGGGAAGTTCACTTCCCGTGATGAAGCGGGCATTCTGGATATGACGGCCAGCCCATTCGCCAGACTACCGTACGTCCAATAATTCCAAGAGAGAGTCCTGTTGTCGGTACTGCTGAAGGTCCCACACAGACCATTGGGGCAACAGGTGAAGTGGTTTGGCTGCGGTGCGCCAGGCGAGCATGCCTCCAGCTAACCAACCTGCCGGTGGGGGATATCCAATTCGGAGGAGCTGCCAGGTAACGTCCCAGAGGTCATCCGGTCTATCCAGGACCAATAACACTGAAGAATCCGCAGGGACGAACGTTCCAGCCCAGGTGGCAAAGGAAGAACCCAGTCCGACATTCAGGGCGCCGGGGATATGGATCGAAAAAGCTTCAGCCTGGCGGCAATCCACGATGATCTCACCGTTCTGATGTTGTCGGGTAAATTGATCGGGTTGCAAGGCAGGTGGTTCGGGTAGTGATCCAAGAATTGGGAGGTCCGTCGGTATTCATTTTTCGCATTCTCGGCCAATAAGGAGGCACCGCGGGAAGATGTTTCAGGTCAAGACACTGTTTTACAATACAATCTTTGTGATTCAGGTCGGCCAGCACTGGATTCATCCGGCGTTCGTACCCAATCGTCGTGGAGAGCCTGCTCCCGATATTTCCCCCGCATAGGGAGCCGCTCACATGCGTCGGATACACTTCCACATAATCAGAAAGCGTGAGAATCTTTTCCTGAAGCATTCTGCACATGGTTTCGGCATGTTGGGCAGCCTCTTCAGTTCCTCCCAATAAATCCGGCCTGACCACATCCACCACGAGTAACGCCCCCCGGACAATAACAAGACTGGGTCCTCCCCTCGCGAACGGTCGGTGACCACCACACTGATATGTTCCGGGGTATGTCCAGGGGTGTGGAGAATTTGAAAGACGACCTCGCCCATAATGAACCGTTCCCCATCGGACATGGGACGCGCGTCTTACCCGATATTGGCGTGTTTACCGGCCAGGTATTGAACGGAAATACGGTCCGCTAACTAACAAAAACCGTTGACATAATCATTGTGTACATGTGTTTCAAGCGCATAGGCAATGTGCATTCCCTTTCTTCGAGATTCACCGAGTAGGGACTGACATCCCGGCGAATATCCAAAACAAAATCTTCGCCGGTTACATATGAAATTGTTTAACGATCATCGACTGAATTCTTTAGAAGAAAGGGAGTGTTTCCGTCGGCATTATTCCGGGGGATGAGCATTCCGCCCTGCTGCCCGAAAGGCTTGATTGATGTGGGACATATTGGTGTCCTTTTTGGTTTTCGGCACCTCCGGTACATCGCGATAATCTCCCCGCAACGCTTTTAAGGCATGCCGCTCCTGTTGGATTTCATTGGGAGTGCGAATCCCCAGACGTCGAAACACGGGAACCGGTGGGCACCATCCTTGTATGGCATGCTGGAGCAGAAATCCTGCTACCGCAGCCGGGAGCACAAACCATCGTCGATGGTACAATGCCCCCAACCCTAAGCCTATGAGTGAAATGGATGCCGCGTTCGCTTCGAGAACCCGTTCGATATCCCATTCTTGATCCAACTCTCTCAAGCGACGGTCTATAGCCGCGGATCCGGCCGCGGCATAGACAGCCACATGATGTTTACTTCGTTGGTAAATCTCTGCATTGATGCGGTTGTCGGTATGCTCCTCAACCCGAGTGGTCGTCTCTGGAATATTCATATTCCATCCTCCTCTCTTTTTCCTCACAATGTACGAAAAAACCCCTTCGGGCTTATACAAAAATTAATACACCACTTCAAAAGGGGTAACTAGAGAAAACCCTGGAAAATATTCTCGATATATAGGGTTTCTGGTAGTAGGCAATTCAGGATGGTTCCAGCACACTTATCACAGTAGAGTGTGAGAAGGCCTTGGCTGATTCATCCATTATTGAAATCTCGATTGCCATTCCAGAGTTACTTATGAACAAGTGTCCCATCAACGAGGAAGAGGCAGAGGGAGAACTCAGTGATATCTTTCATGATATTCGACAAACATTTCGCATTTCAGGCGTCAATCTTAATTTCCGCAAGTGGGCGACCTACCACAAATTTTTTCCGGTATTGTGGGACGCGATTCGACCCATAGCAGAGACCCGTTTATTTGAAGACTCATCCGACCACATACGGGCCTTAGCCGCACAACTTGCAGACCGACTTCCCAGGTTAAAGATCACGCCATCGGTCTTTCTGGAAGAAAGTCAAAATTTCCAAATACAGGCCGCTCTCCAACTCTATCACTACATTAACCCTAAGTTGTTGGTCATCACGTCCGTCGTCGAATATGCCTGCCACCATCCAACCCTCTCCACTTTTCAACCCCATCAGCAAGATCATGAGCTGATCCCACGAGGCGTTCCCCAGGGTATGTACCCCATGGAGATGACTGATGACCCACCTGAGGATCCCGCTTTACGAAAAACATTCCGGGATATCCAACGAACATTAGGGTTAACCGACATCAACAGTGATTATCGAACTCTCGCATTGTGGCCGGAATATTTGGTTGCAGCCTGGCATCGCTTAAAACCTATCGTCAAACATCCCCAGTACATGGAAGCTATCATGGTACTCAGGGAAGCAGCTCAACACCTGGCGAGCGACCTCCTTCCTCGATTGGCCCTTTCCGACGATCAGCTTGATCTTCTCGGAAAAAGCCGGAACGATTTCCTTGAGACGACCACACACTTTACACATCTGCTGCCGCCGTTGATTTTAAATATTCTCCTCATGTCCCTGGATTGGCGATCAAGTCAGGAATTGGCAGTCTCCCCCTTTCCTGCGGAATTCCCTCCCCCGGTAATAGGCCCATCCTCATGAGATACCGCCATTATCAAAAGCTTCAACTCGTGAGCCGTCTCGACGATCGTTTTGTCAGTTATGTGGAGGCGGGAGATGGTCCTCCTGTTATTTTGATACATGGAATCCCGGTGTGGGGATTTCTATGGCACGGCATTTATCCTGAACTGACGCGAACGCATCGGGTCTTGATTCCCGATCTACCCGGGTTTGGATTCAGCGATAAAGCGGATTGTTTCGATCGATCCATGCCGCCCAGGCACAGATGGTCGACGCCTGGCTGGGCCAATTAGGCATTTCCTATGCCACCATTGTCGGACATGATATCGGCGGAGGTGTGGCCTTGAGACTGGCTACACGGTTTCCCGAACGGGTCGATCGCCTGATCGTGATGAATACCATCTGTTACGACTCCTGGCCTATTGAATTCATGCTGCAATTCGGCCACCCCGAAGCTGACCGGAAATTATCGGCATCATTCGCCGTGCGGTTACTTCGACAAGCATTGAAATCCGGATTCGCTTCATCCATCCATCGAGACCTTCTCGAGGGATTTTTGGCACCCTATACGACGGAGGTGGGCAAACTTTCTCTTATCAGAAACGCTGCAGCCCTCAATACCAATCTCACGACGGAGATTTCTCACCTTCTTCCCGGTATAAAAATTCCGACCCTGGTGCTATGGGGAGAGGAGGACCGGTTTCAACCGGTTCATTACGGGGAACTACTCGCGAAGGACATTCCCGGATCGAGACTGATTCGTGTGAAGGACGCCCGGCACTTCGTTATGTGGGATCAACCGACACTCGTCACGAAGCATGTACTGGAATTTCTAGATAAACATCCAGAAACATCGGCCCACACGTGATTGGGCTAGTTCTTGCTCCGCCAGTTCGCCCGATTGATACCACGGGTGCAGGGATGCTTTTGCAGGAGCACTCAGCGTTGTCCTTCCGGGAATTCAGTCGTTGGCTCATGCCGCTCGTTTTTCCGTAGCGGCCTCCGCTTATGCCGTCACCGGATATGGATCACAATCCGCCTACCCGGACCGGCGGCAAATTAAATCCCTTCTCCCAGACGTCACGGTAAAAAATTTTCAATATTGTTCTTTATTTCTGATCCGGAACATTCTTTTCCATTCCCCGGGGGGTTAATTGTTCCAACTGCTCCTTCGTCATGGGTTGCCGAGTGGCGGGATCAATAGCCATTTCCGGATCGACGACCGGGGGTGTCACGACTGCATCCGGATCGATAGGCGTTTCGGGATGAATCACCATGTCCTGATCATGAACCGGCGGCGCAATCCCGGGTGATGCATGTCCCGGATCCCCTGCTCCCCCCTCTTGGCCCGGTTCAATTATTTGTTGCCTGTCTCCCTTCTCGAGGGCTTGAGATTCCAGATTGTTTGGAATTGGTTCAGACGAAAACCCCTTTCCCGAAGACATGATAAGAAAAAAAACTAATCCCAGTATGCTCATACCAATCATTCTGTTTCGCATCATGACTCTCCTTAGTCTAGGTTAATATTTTGGGGAGGATCCCTTTGACCTCACAAAATCCACCATGTTTCCCTTCTTAACCTATCATCGCCCGAAAACAGAAACAAAACATCTGGGAACAACCCTTGAAAAGAAACGTTTTTGTAAAAAAATATATGAACCCCAAGGGAAGAAAGAGGGGAATGCCAGGGTTTTCTCCAGGACCTTTATTTATAGTTTTCCTTATTATCAAGAAAAAGACAACATCCACCAAGGCAGTCATTTTATCATCTCACTCATGGGAATACCCATCATGAACATCAAATCAAAATTCACACACATGCTAGGAGTGGTTTTAGCCATTGGCCTGGCGGGAGTAGGCCCGAACTCGCTCACGGGAAAGGCCGTCGTTGACAATTCCGGGGAGAAACTGGAAACGGTTAGAGCAATATTGCGGGCTCAGAACCCCGGTGGAATTTCTTATGTGTCCTTTCCCATGGTGTAAAAGTTGGAACCGGACCCGAAGTTCGTCAGATTTCCTGGCGAAAGGGCTCCTCCACAAAACCAGAGCATGAAAAACCGGTCGTTCTGATTCTAAAAACATCCTATCTGCAACTTTAACAACAAGGAGAATTGCAACAATGAACACACAACGCAAAAAGAGTGGCATGGTCGGACTGGCATTAGCCTTTGCCTTGACAGGAGGAGGGATATCTCTGGCCCTCAGCGAATCCGGAGGATCTGCTCATCCATCCAATGAACTTCTTCTCAATGCGAACACCCTCATTGGCAATACCGTCATTGATAAGGCGGGTAAGGAACTTGGAACGGTCAAAGATTTACTGATTGATCAAACCACGGGCCAGATATCCTATATTGTGCTCTCCTATGGAGGCACATTCGGCGGAACGCTGGGAATCGGATCAGAAAACTATTCCATCCCGTGGGCGGAGGTGAAGCTCACCAAACAGGATGATAAGATGATGGTTCAGGTCGCCGAAGCCCCCATTGGCGAAAAGACATCGGCAAAAAAACACCCGTCAGTCCACAATCAACAAGCAGCCGGCATCATGACCAGGGACTTCAATCCGGCCACCGTCGAAACAGTAGATGGAACGGTGGAAAATGTGAATAATGACCTATTTGAATCAGGAGTCGCCACGACCGATAGCCTGATCGTGTTGGATGTGAAAACCTCATCCGGCACTGAACGCGTGCGGGTTGCACCTGATAATTACCTCAAAGAGCAGGGAGTAGAGGTTAAGGAGGGCGATAAAGTCGAAGTAACCGGGTCACGCATCATGAAAGATGGGGAAAGTGTGATCGTCGCATCCAAAGTTGTGCTGAAAAGAAACGGAAAAGTTCTGGCAGTGCGCCAGGATGACGGCTCTCCCAACTGGAATATGGATAAGGGTGTCCATACTAAGAGTAAAACAGGCCACGAATAATTATCTCCCGATTGTCTGTAAGCGGGGAAAAGCATCCATGCTTTTCCCCGCTTTGGTTCCTCCTGCACTTTAATATTTCCCCACGTATTTCTCATTTTTCTGAACATTCCCTTCGAAAATCTTTTTTTATCAAAGGTTTCCGGCCTGAGTATTTTTCAAAGGAAATATCCTCAACCAGGGTTTTTCCCAGTTTTGTCCAGAAACGGACCATGATATAAAACCCATAAATTTTTAATCTTTCAAGAGATCGGCGTCCTCACATGCCTCCCAAAAAACCCTCAACAAGAATCTCACGCACACGCACACAACCCGCTCAAAAAATCCGTTATGCGGTTGGGGGATGAGGATATATCGCGCAAGTCGCCGTGCTCCCGGCATTCGCTCATGCGAAAAAAAACTCGGAATTAGCGGCATTCATCTCCGATGATTCCAAAAAATTGAAGCAATTGGGAAGAAAATATGGCATTACCGGTCTCTATTCGTATGACCAATATGAAGAATGTTTGGAACGGGAAAAGATTGATGCCGTGTATATCGCGCTTCCCAACCATTTACATTGCGAATATACCGTCAGGGCTGCGAAATCTGGAGTACATGTGTTGCGTGAAAAGCCCATGGCCCTCTCAGACAAGGAATGTGAAGCCATGATTCGGACAGCGGACCATCATGGCATCAAATTGATGGTGGCCTATCGGCTTCATTTTGAGGAGGCCAATCTTCGTGCCATCCAACTGGTTCAATCAGGAAAAATCGGCGAGCCTCGGTACTTCCAATCGGCGTTTAGTTTGCCGGTCAAAGACAAAAATAATATCAGGTTACGGGAGGAAACCGGCGGGGGCACGCTTTGGGATATCGGGATTTATTGTCTGAATGCATCCCGGAATCTTTTTCATGCGGAACCGATTGAGGTGTTTGCCACTACGGTCGGACAGGGAAGGGGCCGATTCGAAGAAGTGGAAGAAATGAGCGCGGTCACACTCCGGTTCCCGGATAATCGATTGGGCTCTTTTATCTGCAGTTTCGGAGCCGCAGACGTGTCCGAGTTTCGGATTGTGGGTACAAAGGGACAACTGAGAGTGACATCGGCCTACGAATATGTCGAACCCATTACTCATTACTTGACGGTGAACGGAAAGGAGAAAAAGCACGTCTTCTCCAAACGCGACCAATTTGCTCCACAACTCTTAAAATTTTCGGACGCCATTGTGAACAACACTGTTCCGGAACCGGCAGGGGACGAAGGGCTCCATGATGTCAGAATCATCGAAGCTCTGTACCGTTCAGCCGAAATAGGTCAGCCGGTCTCCCTCAAAGGAATACTCCGGAAACGGCGTCCAACCGTTCGGCAAAATCTCCGTCGTCCGCCAGTGAAAAAACCCCAACTCGTTCACGCCCGCAGTCCGTCAGGATAGGAGGCTTGATGGTCATTCATTCATATATACATGAGGTGTTTACACAGCAGGGAAAGGAGATTTATTCATGAATGAGAAATCAAACATGGCTGATTCCAAAGGGTCCCATGCATTCGGAAATATGTCCCCAGCCTCGCCTTCTTATCTTCTGGAGGCTGAATTGGATAAGGAATGGGAACGCCGCCATCGTCAAGAAGATACCGAACATTCTTCGGTGTCCTCAGCCAAGAAAGGATTCGGCACATGAGTCAATTCATAGGGGCCAAACGATGGGCCATCCCGGAAGGGTACATTCCGTCGGGAAGTACCGGTCCGGAACCGCAAATGACGAGTCATGAAACGGCCTGCCTGCTGAACATCTCCGATGATCCTGCGCATGTGACCATCACCATTTTTTATTCGGATCGGGACCCCATAGGACCCTATAATATTACTGTCCCGCCGCAACGAACGAGACATATCCGGTTTAATGATTTAGAAGATCCTGAACCCATCCCCAGGGATACGGATTTCGCAAGCGTGATTGAGTCCGATGTGCCAATCGTGGTGCAACATACCAGATTGGATTCCCGGCAGGCCGAAAATGCCCTCCTCTCCACCATCGCATATTCGGACCATCCATAACGCATTTACGCGCGGTTCTATAGCCCGTCAGGTTCAAGGGTGAAAAACAAAAGAGGAACATACGACATGACCAAAACCGCCCCAGATGTGTTGATTGAGAAGCTTCAAAATTGGGGAGTCCAAATCATATTCGGACTTCGGGAGATGGCATTAATGGAATTATGGAAGCCCTGCGTCAACGACAGGACGCCATCCGGTTTATCCAGGTGCGTCACGAAGAAGCCGCAGCCTTGATGGCGTGTGGGTATGCGAAATATACGGGAAAACTCGGTGTGTGCTTGGCGACCTCAGGCCCAGGCGGGCTCCACCTCTTGAACGGATTGTATGATGCCAAAATGGAAAAGCAACCCGTCCTCGCGATTACCGGTTACCATTTTCACGATCTCATCGACACCCATGCCCAACAGGACGTCAATCTCACCAAAGTTTTTGAAGATGTCTCGGTCTATAACACACGCGTGATGAGTGCGTCGCATGTCGAGAATGTCATCGACTTAGCCTGCCGGACGGCTTTGGCTTATCGTGGGGTGGCCCACATCAATTTTCCCGTCGATCTTCAAGAAGCGAAGGCAGACAGGGGCTATTCAAAACGACGTCGCCTATCCGCATAGGGGCTTGGATGATGAGAAGGGAAAGAACATGGGGAGAAAAGAGCAGTCATAGGAGATCAGGAAATTTTAGCCTGGAGACGAAAGAGGTTTAGGAGAGACAAGTTTTGAGAGAGTATAGGTCAGGACAATAGTCAGAACAGCTCCAATGAGGGCCACCAACATATCCTTTTGAGCATCCCATTCGTCACCCTGAGTTCCCAGGTACGCCTCCCCCAATTCCGGGCGAACAAGAAGAACAACACTGGTTTCAATAATTTCAAAGAATCCACTCATCGCTAATATTCCACTGATAGGAAGGTAATACGCCCAGAACCCATGCACATTCACCCGGCGGAGAAATAATTCCCGCAAGGGATAGGCCAGAAGTAACCCGAAGGAGAAATGGGCAATGCGATCAAAATGATTTCGCTCCAATCCCCACCATTCCTGCATCCAAAAGCCCAGTGGAACTTTCGAATACGTGTAATGGGCTCCGACCGCGTGAAGAGTCATAAAGAGGGTGAGGAAAATATAGGAAAGATCTGATAACGGAAATGTTCGATAGGTGGTGACGAGGACAATCATCAGCCCCATTGCCAGAAAATTCTCTAGAAACCAATCTTGGCGGTCGATCGGCTCTATGGCGAGGAATATCCACCACCCCACATACCAGGCAATGAGACCGTGAAGGAGAAACCGGTCTTTAAACGGTTTTGGATTAATCGCGTTCGCCGCAGTGGTCAGAGGCATGAGGAAGTTCTCCCGGCCTTTCCAATGTAAAACGAGATCCTGACAATTTCCGTCTGCCGATCATGAGGACTATCCAGATCAGTGCACCATATAAGGTGGCAGCCATATCCTTCTGCGCATCCCAGATATCTCCCTGGGCGCCGAGATAGGCCAGACCCAATTCGGGATGGACGATTCTGGTCACCCACGATTCCAGGATTTCCCACAGCCCCCCCAGCCCCACAAGAGAGAGGAGGACCATACTCGCGCGGATCCATCTGGGAATCCCTGGAATTCTTCCGAACAGTTCGAACAAGGGTTGGGCAAAGAGCAAACCGAAACAAAAGTGGACGATGCGATCGAAATGGTTACGGGGCAATGTAAACAGCTCTTCCAGCCAGAGGCCAAACGGCACCTGGGCATAGGTGTAATGTGAACCTATCGTATGCAACGTGAGAAACACCGCAAGGAGCACATACGAAACGACAGAAAAAGGCAGTTGCCGATAGGTAATGGTTAACACGCCGACGAAAAGAAGAGGAAGGATATTGGCAAAGGCCCAACTTTCGGGATCATACGGAGCCATCCCCATGAAGAGGAAAAATCCCACATACCACAGCAATAACCCGCCCATAACCACGTGCTTCAAGCTCAATCTCCCTGAGAGTGATGTCAGAAAGTCATCCGAATTGTTACTATATTGTCTCTCAGGCTTATCGGGATGACAAGCCAGCGGGCGTGAAAGGCTTTCAGAACATATCCTCAACAGCATGAAAAGCCACCTGGATCGAGGTAGATTGGCAAGCCAATACGTTGTTAACAGTATCCGCTCACGCCAATGTGATGAAACTGCCCGTGGATCCAACATGAGCGAGACCCATTCCCTTATCGCGTGGGGGAGGCTGTAGGCGGCCTGGAAGAGGACCCCTCTGCCTTCGCCGGAGTGCCTTTCATGAACCGGTTACATCCGCTGTTACCGGACACCAGCAATCGATAGGGTTGTAGATTTTCGTCAATGCACAGGCCCATTGTCGCATCTTCACTCTTTGCAGAGGGTTCGATTTGCCACCATTGGCAGCTTTTACATAATCCCCATTGGTCCCCCATCTTCATCTCCTTTCAACAACATACGTTTTACTGGTGAATTTTGATCGCGAGAAAATATGCATTCATCTTATTGGCTATAACTCATCATCTATGTGTTCACACTCCCTAAATATCCATTCAGAGCCCCCGATGGTAAATAAAGAAAGAAGACATAAAACTGTGATGTGCATGCTCCTACTACAGCACAGGGGGGTATGTGTCAGATATAGATTAATCCGGCGGACGGCTTTCATAAATGTCCATTTCCGCTATCATCCGACGCATCCATCAACAGGTCTCACCCTGCCATTAATTCACACGTATTGAGAAGATGAACACAGCGTGAGAAGAACACACGAAGGATTGCACCCCAATGTTTCCAGCAATGTTTTTTGGGGATCACGGCCCGGAGATATAGCTCTCAAACAAAAAACTCCTCATTATAGCGACAAAGGTCAGCTTTGAGTGCCCGCGCTTGTTTATCTTGAATAGCCAAATCCCGGTAGACTTCGGCCATAGAATCGGGAAGTAAGAAAGATTCCGTTGAATCGGACCCTACCCAACCTATCGTGTGGAGACTGTATGACCCCATCGATCACCACGTGAGCCACGAACCAAAACATCGACTATCTATCCACGTTAATCGATACCTCCCTTTTCCCCGCCACATTAGTCCGTCTTTGTCTTATTAGTCAGGCGGCTCCGACCTCCATGGACAGAAAGTTCCAACCAATAGACGTCAGGATCATGGAACCATCAAGGAATGGGGGTTCAACCGCGGGATCCCTCCACTGCCATAAGGAGAGGTAATGGTTTCGAGTAAATGCCCGTTCGGATTGTCAAAATACAATCCGCGTCCATCCTCCCTGTGTTGATGTTGTTCAGTTCGTCTCTCTGGGGATCAGCCCGGTACGGTAACCGTCGCTCACGGATTCGCTCGAAGATCTGGTCTAAATCGTTGTCGCTTGCCAGAAAAGCACAGTGCTGAGGGGTAATATCGCCATCGGCATCGAGATAATACAACGAAGTCTCATCTACCCACACCATTACAAATGGCACCATGAGCAATGGAACCGGAAAAGCAAGCATCTCCCTCAAAAACAATGCCGGAACTTCTTTGTCTTCTGCATCGTCACTTGCCTGGCTCAATTTGATGGACGCGGTCTTAATCCTTGTTTTTGATTATGACACCGCGGCCTCTTCAGGAACTGCCAACTCGCCTACCCTTTCCGATGATACTGATGATTAACCGGTACCCGTTGATCAAATTTTTCCGACAAGGTCCAAACCAGGTATTAACGTTTTATCACCCGGTTTCCAATTTGCCGGACAAACTTCGCCTTTTCCTTCCCTGACATGGACTGCCGCTTGAAGTTTCCTGAGTAGTTCCCGGCCATTTCGTCCAATGCTATTATCATGGATCTCTCCAACTTTCAGCACACCATCCGGATCGATCAGGAAACTCCCTCGAAGGGACACGCCTTCCTCCTCCAGATAGGTTCCAAACCCCCGGCTCAGTCTGCCTGTGGGATCGGCAACCATCGGATACTGGATACCCTTGATGGCAGGTGAGGTATCATGCCAGGCTTTATGCACAAAGACCGAATCGGTACTGACTCCCCATACTTCCGCTCCCAGTTTCTGAAATTCCGGATAGAGCTCGCCAATTTCCTGCAACTCGGTTGGACAGATAAATGTAAAATCACCAGGATAAAACACCAACACCAACCACTTGCCCTGATATTCTGACAACTTCAGAGAACGAATCTGCTCCTTGTGAAACGCCTGGTAGGTGCCATCCGGTATGGTCTGTCCAATTTGTATCATCATTCTTTCTTGTCTCCTTTTCTGGGAAAAAATTAAAATTTTTCGCCTTCGCTCTATCAAAGGCCGGTGTGTTTTTCTGAATTCAGACTGCTCGGTTACTAGAACAGATCCTACACCGGCAATGCAAAAGGTGGAAACGACCAGGAACCCTTGGCAAACTGCTGTATGCCCCTCGTTTCGAAATTCAGGAAAATTCTTTATGTGGACAGCGACCAACATCACTGACTAGGAAAGCGATCACCGGCGGAGCGTGTGGGAAAATTTTTCAGGAACTGAAAAGTCCTCCTTATGCTCTGACCAGGGTTATTATCAGTGTGCACCGGTCCTATGTTGCTATAGCATTTATAAATTACTGTCAAATTTTAATAACTTATTCATCTCATGATCTTCAATGAGGAAAGATGTCCATGGCCAAAAA
>JBDSHB010000106.1:0-3791 GCA_039918695.1 Nitrospirales bacterium
TCCGGACCTTCGAGCCTGGATGCAGGAATTCCGACCAGGAGGGATCATTCTTTTTTCCCGAAACTTGGTTGACCCTGTTCAAATTGCACATCTCACGAACGACCTCCAAGCACTGGCCGGTGACATCCCGCTGCTCATCGGCATCGATCAAGAAGGCGGGCGCGTCTCCCGCCTTCCTTCAGACTTTACCATCTTTCCTCCTGCATCGACTGTCGCCCACTCGGGATCCACGGAACTCGCCTACCAAGCCGCAGCCGTCACTGCCAAGGAGTTACGCGCCGTAGGTATTAATATGAATATGGCACCGGTTCTGGACATCCATACGAATCCCTCCAATCCTATTATCGGGGATCGGGCGTTTGGGACCGAGCCGGAACAGGTGTGCCTCATGGGAGCGGCCACGCTCGCGGGCCTGCACGATCATCGCGTATTGGCCTGTGGGAAACATTTTCCTGGTCATGGCGATACCAGTACCGACTCACATGTGGAACTGCCGGTGGTCCACGCCACCAGGGAGCGACTGGAGAGTGTGGAGCTCAAACCTTTTCGATACGCCATTGCTCATGGTCTTCAGGCCATGATGACGGCCCACGTCCACTATCCAGCCCTAGACCCCACAAATCCCGCAACCCTCTCTTCCATTATTTTGACAGACATGCTTCGGCAGCAGATGGGATTTTCCGGTGTCATTTTGAGTGACGACTTGGAGATGGGCGCCATTGTGAACCATTCGGCAGTCGGCGAAGCCGCTGTACGCTCATTGCAAGCCGGAGTGGATATGTTATTAGTGTGCAAAACCCTCGGGCTAGCGACCGATACTATTAAAGCCGTTTGTGGGGCAGTTGAATCCAACGTATTGGAAAAAAGCCGCCTTGAGGTTAGCTTGGCCCGCATCGCCTCCGTCAAAGAGCAGTTTGTCTCTCCCTATTACCCAATCAACATTCCCTCCATCCCTGATACCGTCGGCCTTTCTGCTCATCGCCATGTGTTAGCACAGATCCAAGACCAGTTTCGCACCTTGACCTGAATGCACAGCAACCTTAGACGGATTACCATCCATACTCCAATAGGCGGTCGATGCTTCGTCTCCTTGTGGGCCACTTTATGGATGCCAGCTACTATCGCTCACCTGACCAACTGATAAAAGAAAGCCATAGCCCAATTCTGGACATTCCCTACAAAGATTTGTTTAGCTAACAACCTTGCTGTATAAACCGGCACACCCAATCATCTATTCCTATTGCTGATGACAAAATTTCAGGATTCATTTCGAGAGCAAGGAGCATGGCCATGGCATTGAAAAAAGGGGACATTATCGACGAACGCAAACGGTATCCGGATTCTTGCGGGCTGGTACTCAAGGTGATGAGCGGAGGTGAAGGGTTTGAAAAAATTCGGTGTTGCGGGCATGACCTGACCCAGGAAGACGTGGTTCCCGCGTTTAATCAAGAGCGTGGCCGCCGAGCAGGAGCCTTGGCAGTCGGCATGCCACTCAATGAGAAAATAGTTGCAACTGAATCTTGTGGACTTCGACTAATGGTGATGGCGGGAGGTGCGGGCTTTCAGGAAGTCATCTGTTGTGGTCATTCTTTTGGGGCGAGTGCGATTCAGAGTTTAGAGTTTGGTCAGATGCGGGGAGAGGACCCCGGACAGGAACACACCCCCAACACCCCCCATCAAGGAACCGCCTAAGAGGACAAATTCGACATGTTAGGGTGGACACCAGAATCGATCAAGCAATGGGTCAAATGGATGCAGTTCCTCGACCGGTGGGGCTATATCACGGCCTGCTTGAGTTTTCTCCTCGTGGGCATGTTGGTGTTCGGTTATAGTTGGGTAGCCTATGCTCAATCGGTACAGACCGGGTTTTTGCCAGCCACTATCACCTTACTGAATGACCTGTTGTTCGTCATCATTCTTTTGGAGTTGTTTCGCACGGTCTTAGGCTTCTTGCAAAACGACCGTATTCGCCTCGAACCCTTCCTCCATGTAGGGATCATCGCATCCGTCCGAAGAATTCTCACCGCTGGTGCTGAATTCTCGCACCAGGAATCCGTACCTGAGGAGATCTTTCGTCATTACCTTATGGATATGTCCTTGCATGTCATCGTGATTTTAGTCCTCATGATCGCATTATATCTTCACCGAAAATCCGAACTCCCCGTAGAGCCTGTGTTCAACAAATAGCCCTTCCGAGTTCCAGGAATATTCTGTTTCTCATTCAACTTTCCTCCATCAAACTATTGTCATAAATACCTGATGAACTTCTTTCGTTCATATTGCATACCGCCGAGGGCTGTGGCAGTATAGCCTCATTTTTAGACAACAATCTGTTGTGTTGGTCATCATGGAGTCTCTTCCTGAATTAGTCGGCACGGTCCACATTATCATGGGCCCTTATCGAGGAAATCCGATTGCACTGTATATGTGCCAGGAGGAGTCCACCTGCCACATTTCTCCTCGCATCTATCCATGGAATCAAACTGTTGGAACTGGAGAAACCCCCAATAAAGCCGCCGCAGACTTTGAAGCCAAGTGGAAAGAAACGGACTTAGCCGACGATATGTATACCGGCCCTCATTGGGAAGGTGGCATCAAGCCCGAAAAACCCAAACCCGTCCCTCCTCCCAAACCTGCCACTCCTCCTTCACACAAGACAGAGGCCGCTCAAGACACCAAAACCCCTTCACCTGAATCACCGGCTCTGCCGGATCCACCACAACCAGCTCCAGAAGCTGAAGACGCGGCTCAGTAAGACCCCCCTCTTCCTCCTCCCGTACTAGGGATTCTCTTTCGTAAAGACTTTGTGCGAACCAAGCAAAAATGGTCTGGAGGCTATGTTCGGCTGGCGGCAAACTGTCTGGCGGATTGTATCAACGCGGTAAATAGACGTTTCTGAATCGCGTCGTGCCGGTATAAAAACTCCGGATGCCATTGGACCCCAAGCCAGAATGGATGACGAGAGGCTTCAATCGCTTCAATGACTCCATCCGGAGCAATCCCAGTGACTTGAAAGGAGGACGGAACAGATTTGATAGATTGATGGTGGGAGCTATTTACCGCAATACTTAACCGCTTGGCGATGCGCTGAAGTAAGCTGTTGGGTTCAATGTCAATCAGATGGGCGGTTTTCGTTGCCGATTTGGTCGGACGATGTTCAATTTTCGTCGACAATTGAGAGGAAATATCCTGCAGCAAGGTTCCTCCCAAGGCCACATTCATGGATTGCATACCCCCGCAGATGCCCAGCGTCGGCAACCCCTGACGAAAGGCCAGCTTGGATAGTCCGAGCTCAAGTTGAGCGCGCTCTTCGCTCATTCGCTGAAAAGGATACCGCTGCTTCTCCCCATACAACTCAGGGGCTAAATCCGATCCGCTCCCGGTCACCAGAAGGCCGTCCAGCCGTTGCAAAAGATATTTCTGTTTGGCTAGACCACGGACCAGGGGAAGCACTATGGGCACTCCCCCGGCGTCCTGAATTGCCTGAAGGTACCTGGCCCGCAAAAAATAGGTGGGTTCTTTCCCACCCATGTCCTTCCGATTTCCAGGGTTAAAATCAGGTGTAATCCCAATGATAGGTCTGACCATGCCAGTCATTTCAACTCAGGCGGGTATATGATCTTTCGGTCTAAAGCGCTTGATCCTCATATGCGGAGACCCCAATAAATCGAACGGGTTCATTACCCTTCAGATGATCGGGAGTGATGACATACGTGCCATAGAAGCTCGGTTCCCATACGGCTTTTGCCGTATCGAGGTCGCCACCCGTCAATCCATAGGTAAACGTTCCC
>JBDSHB010000107.1:0-3392 GCA_039918695.1 Nitrospirales bacterium
GTCGAGCCATCCAATAGACTCGCTCCCAACAAAGGATGCTGCTTAATCGATTGCCATTCTTCTTCCGTCAACGGACCTTGTTTTCCAAGAACGGCATCTGGGACCCCAATTTTCCCCACATCATGCATTGGCGCAACCGCGAATAAGCAACGAGCGCGTGGCTGATCCCATCCAATGGCCAACGCAAGCGATTGCGAGTAATGGCTTAACCGTTCAATATGTGCCCCAGTTTCCTCATCTTTATAGCGTGACGCACGGGCTAAGCGAAGAATAGTGTCGGCATAGGCCTGCTCCAATTCACTATTTTTCCGTTGCTCCGCCTCCAATGACAGCTTAAGGTCTCGGGCATAGGCAAGCATTTGGGCATGAGCTTTTTTAAGCTGGTGAGTTTTCTGACCTTCCTGTTCCAACATCTGCTTGAGATCTTTGGCATAGGCCATGAGCTGCGAGCGGGCCGCCTGGAGTTTCCCGGTGGCGAATCCTTGGGAAGCTTCGGCCTTTGAATGCCTCATTAAGGATGAATGAGGAATCCCATCTTCCTCGGGTTTATCCTCCCTCATTAAGCAAGTACCTCACGAACTTTTTGAATCAACTCTAATGGGCTAAATGGCTTGACCAAATACCCTGCAAGGTTAAGGGAAGCCATTTGCTCACGTGCATCAAGCCCATCTTTCGCGGTTAACATAACAATTGGAATTCTGGCCGTATCGGAGCGTAGGCGAATGTTTCGCACCACCTCACACCCATTTAGACCCGGCATCATCCAGTCGAGAATCAACAGGTCGGGAATGTGGGTGCAAAGGGCATCCATGGCCGCGCAACCATCAACTGCGGTGAGGATCCGATAGGAGGGGTGCTCGAGAGTGACTTGGACCAGCAGCCTAAGATCTTCCTCATCATCGGCAATGAGGATCGTTTTTACGGGACCCACCATGGTGAAGATTTCCTGCTGGTTGGCCCACAGGGGCTCAGGGAATATCTAATCCATTGCCGGCATATTCATCCTCCTTGATGAGATGATCCTCTGACTGAGAGTCAGGTTCGATAGCGTTCGATTGCTCAGATTGCCAAATATTTTTTTCGACTTTTCTGGCCACGGTAATAAAACCTGAATGGGCAACCATACGGTGGTCAGGTCGGACACTTCGGCCTTTAATATTCCAAGTCCGCAACAACGTTTCAAAATTTTGAACCATGGTAAAAACCCGGCTCTGCTCCAAAGCCTGGACTGTTTGCATGACCTGGGGCACCGTCGGTACATAACTCAGATACAGCCCCCCCGACCGTAATGCCCTGGCGGCATGAGGAACTACCCTCCAGGGCTCTGGAAGATCCAAAACTACCCGATCAAACATCCAGGAAGACGTCCCTTCCCCAATCTCGATACCCTCATAGGCATCACGAATCTGAAGAAAATGGTTGGGCACCTTTCCCATAAACCGTTCGATGTTTTTCGTAGCGGTAGCCGCAAAATCCTCTCGCATTTCATAGCTCACCACACACCCTCGATCCCCCACCGCACGCAGAAGAGCCATGGTCAAGGCTCCCGATCCCACACCAGCCTCAAAGACCCTGGCACCTGGATAAATATCAGCCCACATTGGGATGACGGCCAAGTCTTTGGGATAAATCACCTGAGCTCCTCGAGGCATTTTCAAGGTATACTCAGCTAATGTTGGATGAATGGCAACCATCAACTTTCCATTGGAAAACTGGACCACAGTACCATCCGGTTTTCCAATGATGTCATCATGGGCAATCCGGTCTCCACTATGTTGGAATATTTCTCCGGCTTTAAGTGTGACAGCATACGGCCGTTCTTTCTTGTCGATTAAATGAACCCGTTCCCCAGATTGAAAATTTTTCATATGGCACGCATTCTAGCAAGGCTTTTCTCCCATTTGATACCCATCATAATGGTGGAGACTTTATGAGAAAACTGACGCGACAACCCGTCGACATTTCAATTTGAAAATTCTTGACACCCTCCGCATTCAGACGTATGATTAAATAACTTCAGTCGTTACATACCTGCGCTACGAATTTTCCAATTGATCAGATTCTTTAATTTTGAAAGTGCCCCCGTTGTGCGTATGTTCTCAACATACAAAAAACCGACCCGCAGTTCTAGAACGGATCTAAAGGGTTCCCTTTACCACAGCAATTTTTGCTGCTCTTAAAACAGGAATATTCGCGTGGCGAGAACAGTAGTCGGGACCTAATCTATTATGAAACGCCTTTTCACAGTCATCGGCCTTGGGCGCTTCGGCTATAGCGTGGCACAAGGATTGGTCACCAAAGGATGCGAAGTACTTGCCATCGACAAGGATGAGGAAAAAGTCCAGGCGATCAGTGACATTGCAACCTTTGCCGTTCAATGCGATGCGACTGACGAACGAGCCTTAAAAGCGGTAAGTGCGCAAAACGTTGATGTAGCAGTCGTCAGTATCGGTGAAAACATTGAGGCCAGCATCCTTATTGTTCAAACCCTCAAGGAAATGGGGGTAAAATCTATTGTGGCCAAAGCCGTGGCACCAATCCAGGGGAAAATTTTAATGAACCTAGGGGTCGATGAGGTCATCTATCCTGAACGGGATGCGGCCATCCGTCTCGCACATCGCCTGGTTTCCCCGAGCGTACTCGAATACTTAGAACTGGCCCCAGGCTTTAGTGTGGAGGAAGTATCTGTTTCAGAGAGCTTGTCCGGATTAAGCCTCGAGGATGTTAAATTACGCGGACAGCATAACCTGAATGTGATTGGGATAAAAAAACAAGTTACCAGGATGGTCAAAGGACGGATGATGAAAGAAGAAATCTTTAATTTCACTCCAAAACCCGATGACGTCATTGAAAAAGGTGATGTGCTGGTTATGATTGGCCGAGAAGAAGATTTAGATCGTTTTTGCAATAACGTGTAAGAAATATAACAGTTCTGTCAATTAGCTCCGCACTTTTTCCTTCCGCATCCTCCCCCCTCTTTTAAATTTCTAGTTTTTCCCCTTTCGCACTATCCAGGGAATTCGATGGGCTACCGATTTCTTTAATAGCTAAACGATCTTCTTATAAGGTTGAAAAAATTCCACGGATGGCAGTTTTATCCTTTTGTTTCAAATTGTTTTACATTTCTTGAAATGAGAGGCTCTTACCAAACCGTCACAATGAAGGAAACCCAACATTTCAAAATATGGCATTGAGTTGCTTCGCATTGATGGGAAGAGAGCCTGAAACATATCATTGGCTCGTTTTTTGCTTTAAAAGCAATTATCTAAGGTTCACCTCGTTGCTGAACTAATAGGCCACCTGAATACATAAACCCCCAGGGAAACTATTATGGAAAACCAAACCGTTTTGGATGAGCCCACAGAGACCGAACTCGCTACCGTAAAAACGGA
>JBDSHB010000108.1:0-7002 GCA_039918695.1 Nitrospirales bacterium
TTCCCAAGATAAATATTTACGTCTGGCTGCAGAATTTGAAAACTACAAACGTCGGGCCCAGCGCGATCAGAGCGATTCTATTCGATTCGGCAATGAATCGTTACTGAAAAATTTACTTCCTATTATAGATAATCTTGAGCGAGCCATTCAGTGCGCGAAAGATGCAGGAACCAGCGGCCCATTACTGGAGGGGGTAGAACTTACCCACAAACAATTCCTGGAAACCGTGGCTAAAATTGGCGTTCGACAACTATGCACCACGGGAAACTCTTTTGATCCTGCTATCCATCAAGCAGTGGCCCAGGTGGAATCTAAAGGTGTGGATCCAAACACTGTCATCGAAGAATTTCAAAAAGGATATTTATTGCACGATCGCATTTTACGCCCGGCTATGGTAAGCGTAGCGAAAGAAAAAACAGAACTGACAGAACCAGGTTCTACTGAAGAATCTGGTGAAGAGGGAGGAATACACGTATGAGCAAAATTATTGGGATTGACTTAGGAACAACAAATTCTTGCGTCGCTGTGATGAGTGGTGGAGATCCGACTGTCATCGCCAATTCAGAAGGCGGACGGACGACACCATCAGTCGTGGCCTTGACCGACAAAGACGAACGATTGGTCGGACTGATTGCCAAACGACAAGCCATTACCAACCCAGAAAACACTATTTATTCGGTAAAGCGCCTAATGGGGAGAAAGCATTCCTCTCCTGAAGTCAAAAATGCCGCAAACCGGCTTTCCTATAAAGTGGCTGAAGGCACCAACGGGGATACCCACGTCATTATCAGAGGAAAAAGCTATAGTCCAGCAGAAGTTTCAGCCATGATCCTTCAAAAAATGAAGCAAACGGCTGAAGATTATTTAGGAGAAAAGGTGACAGATGCTGTCATAACGGTTCCCGCCTATTTTGATGATAGCCAACGGCAAGCCACTAAGGACGCAGGAAAGATCGCGGGATTAAATGTCTTGCGCATCATTAATGAGCCGACTGCAGCGTCACTCGCCTATGGACTCGATAAGAAAAAAGATGAACGTATTGCCGTCTACGATCTTGGTGGTGGAACCTTTGATGTTTCAATCCTGGAAATCGGAGAAGGAGTCTTCGAAGTTAAATCCACTAATGGTGATACCTTTTTGGGCGGAGACGACTTTGATCTTCGGGTAATGGATTGGTTGGTTGAAGAATTTAAAAAAGATCAAGGAATAGATTTACGCAATGATCGAATGGCCCTTCAACGACTTAAAGAAGCAGCCGAACGGGCAAAGATTGAACTCTCCTCCTCCCAAGAAACCGAAATTAATTTACCCTTCATTACCGCCGATGCCAGTGGACCAAAACACTTGGTGCTTAAGCTCACCAGATCAAAATACGAGCAACTGGTGAATGATTTAATTGAGCGGACAATGGAACCCTGCAAAAAAGCCCTTGCCGATGCTGACATGACCACCAGTGACATCAATGAAATCGTCTTAGTGGGTGGGATGACTCGGATGCCAAAAGTCATTGAACGAGTCAAGCAATTTTTCGGGAAAGAACCCCATCGGGGCGTGAATCCTGATGAAGTGGTCGCAATCGGTGCGGCCATTCAAGGGGGAGTCCTGAAAGGCGATGTCAAAGATGTCCTGTTGTTGGATGTCACCCCGCTTTCACTCGGCATTGAAACACTAGGTGGAATCTTCACGAAACTCATCGAACGCAATACCACGATACCCACCAAAAAAAGCCAAATTTTTTCCACCGCAGCCGACAACCAAACTGCCGTGACCATCAGAGTCTTCCAAGGTGAGCGGGAAATGGCCAATGACAATAAGCTATTGGGACAGTTTGATTTAGTGGGGCTTCCTATGGCTCCAAGAGGTGTCCCGCAAGTTGAAGTCACCTTTGACATTGACGCAAATGGAATTGTGCATGTCTCAGCCAAAGATATGGCGACACAGAAAGAACAATCGATCAAGATCACGGCATCTAGTGGATTAAGCAAAGAAGAAGTTGAGCGTCTCGTCAAGGAAGCTCAAAGTCATACCGAAGAGGACAAAAAGAAACGGGAATTGGTCGAAATCAAGAATCAGGCCGATACTCTTATTTATAGTACAGAAAAGAATGTGAGCGAACATGGAGACAAGATTGAGGAATCGGAAAAATTAAACATCACCGGGGCAGTAGATGCACTCCGTAAAGCCATGGAGGAAACCGACCTGGAAGCGATTAAAACCGCCATGCAAAGCCTCACCACAGCCTCACATAAATTAGCTGAAGAAATGTACAAGAAGGCCTCCACTGACGCCTCGTCAGGTGGGACCGGACCGGAGGACGGACCTGGATCCTCGGGTGGTGAAAGCCCTGGCGATGAGGAAAAAGTTGTGGATGCCGAATTTGAAGAAGTTGATAAAGGCAAGAATTAAAAATTCATCGACCGGACTGATGCGCATGCTCATACATTACTACCCAATTTCTCCATCCTTTGGACAACGCTGATGGCACAGACCGGAAAACGAGATTATTACGAAATTCTCGGGGTGGACCGCAATGCCTCGGAAGAAGAGATTAAAAAAGGCTTTAGAAAGCTGGCCAGGCAACACCACCCGGATTTGCATGCCGACCCAAATCAGAAAAAAACAGCCGAAGAAAAATTCAAGGAAGCCGGAGAGGCTTATGAGGTGCTCAGCGATTCGGATCGACGGAAAAAGTACGACATGTTCGGACATGCCGCGGCTGGCCAAGGAGGAGGAGGAGCCGACGGATTCGGGTTTGGAGGAGGCGGCTTCGGAGATGTGTTTGGAGATATTTTTGAAGATTTCTTCGGTGGTGGCAGAGGACAAAATCGCGCCGAACAAGGCAATGATCTTCAATATAACCTAGAAATCTCCTTTGAAGAGGCCATCAATGGCAAGGAAGCTAAACTCAAGATCCCTCGCTGGGAAGTCTGTGAAACCTGCCATGGAACCGGCGCGAAATCCGATCAAGCCGTCAAACCCTGTTCGGCATGCCGTGGAGCTGGACAAATCCGCTTGCAACAAGGTTTTTTCACCATTAATCGAACCTGTGGGCAATGCCAAGGTTCAGGACAAGTTATTGCCGACCCATGCAAAACCTGTAGGGGGCAAAGACGCGTTCACAAGGAACGGCTCTTGGCGGTGACCATTCCAGCTGGGGTCGAAACCGGCATGAGACTTCGCCTTTCCCACGAAGGGGAGCATGGGATGAATGGCGGATCCCCTGGTGATTTGTATGTGGCACTCAATGTACGGCCCCATCCACACTTTCAACGGAAAGGCCAAGAGATCCTGTATGACTTACGCTTGGATTTCGTCACAGCGACTCTTGGAGGAAAAGTTGAAGTCCCAACATTAAATGGAACCACCATGGTGAAGATCCCTGGAGGAACCCAACATGATCAAATTCTCCGCCTCAAAGGTTTAGGCGCCCCTGGGCTTAAATCCCAAACTCGCGGGGATCAACTGATTCGGACTAAAATTGAAATTCCGACCAAACTGACTCCAAAACAACACGAACTCCTTACCGCCTATGCGGAGGAGTGCGGAATTTCTACGGACACACAAGGAGAAGGCCTGTTCGATAAAGTCAAGAATATGTTCGATTAACCTTCCTCTCATCTTTTCTCCCCATTACGTCTATCTACAACATATGCCAGTTTATTTCATCCATTCAACCCAGGTTGAGGATGAAAGGGTCATGATTGGGGACCCTTTATTCACTCATCTGTCCAAAAGCTTACGATCGAGGCCAGGAGACCCGCTAATTCTCAATGATGATCTAGGTCGACGGTACCATACAACAATTCATCAGATAACCAAACAAGTTATCTACGCCAATGTTCGGAGTATTCAAGAATCCTCGCCCTTTTCCACTCCGCCCATCACCTTGGCACAAGCTCTTTTAAAAGGAGAGAAAATGGCCTGGGTTATCCAAAAAGCGACGGAACTCGGAGTCCATACGCTTGCGCCACTCGTAACAGAGAGGATCATTCCTCGAGTGTCTCCAATACATGCAGACAAATTCCAGGAAAGATGGGATCGCATTGCCTTGGAAGCAGCGCAACAAAGCGAGCGATGGAGCGTGCCAACGATACTTCCCATACAAACATTTCAGGAATTTTTACAGAGGGAAAATGGAGGGATACCAATCATGCTAGCTGAGCGGCAGGAGAACGTTTCTCTATCAAAAATATTCTTACCATCGGAGATTCAAGGCGGAATTACTGTTTTCATCGGCCCGGAAGGCGGTTGGACGAAAGAGGAACAGCAAGCGGCTCAATCTCTGAATGTAGCTTTCGCCACGTTAGGGAAGGGAATTTTGCGAGCAGAAACTGCGAGCCTGGCTTCATTGGCCATTCTCCAGGCCAGACTCAATTATCTCTGATGCCAACGACGGATGAGCCCACAATTAGGGTTGTGGTGGCGCGGTTTCAAAATGAATTATCGTCCCATGGTCCCCCACCGCAAACCCATGATAAAGATCAGAAAATGATTGAGCATATAGGGTTTCAGAGTTTAGGGGTTCAATTTCCTGCCAGGTAAATCCAGCGTCTTGAGTCTCTAAAATCGTCCCACGCTCACCAACAATTCGACCAACCAGTGAATTCGAAAAATGAATACTGACCAAATCAGCGGGTTTAATGCATGGACTTCCACAGGGTCGAGTATGATCCACCCATACTTCCCCTCCATTCAACGTTTGGAAGATGGCTCCCTGCGTCCCAACAGCCCATCCCGACACATTATCCGTAAACACAATATCAAAGAATGTTGCGGGATTATTGGTGGCCTGGAGCCCCCAACTTTTTCCCCCGTCAGTAGTTGCCAAGATGACACCAAGAGCACCCACGGCCCACCCGCGTTTTTCATTCAGAAAATGGACGCCGAAGAGATCTGCTGTCGTCCCACTGACTTGATCGGCCCAGCTCTCTCCCCCGTCTTCCGTGTGCAGAATTACCCCACGGGAACCAACCACCCACCCCTGATCGGTTGTAAGAAAATCAGCGGCGTAGAGCGTTCCATTTGTCCCGCTCTCCTGTGGAACCCACAATTTCCCACCATCGACTGTATGCAACACCGTTCCGTTTTGTCCAAGAATCCATCCGTGCATCCCATCCGCAAAGGTCACCGCAGTCAATAATGCGTTGGTCCGGCGTGGGTTCGACTTCCATGAGGCTCCGCCATCGTCGGTATGGAGAACGGTCCCACCTGCTCCAACAATCCAGCCCTTGCGGGCGTTCAGAAAATGCACACCAAGAAACGTCACTTTGGTAGGACTGGTTTGAAGTGAGAGAGCAGACGGAGTCGCTTGAGGAAAGCCTGGCTGAGGATTTACCAAAAAGCCTAAACTTGCAAGGACTCCCAATACACACAGACCTTTCACCTTTTGATTCCACGTATGGCAAGTTTTCATAAGATCATGATTCCAAGTTGTGGCATCAGTCATTACTGCGCTCGCCCTTTTCCTTCCAATAATCCTTATTAGGAAGGCCTCTATGCAAAATCGTAAATGGCCCCGCAACGATCGAAATATACTTTTTAGGCGTACAACATTCGCCGGTATCGAGCATATCCCATGACCCCCGTTTCAGAATCAGTTCCCCTTTGCTCAGATCAGCGTCAAAACCTTCTGGATTTCCAAAACCAAAGGCCGGCCGGCGAGGAACACGGATCGTGATCTCGGTATCGGTCCATGTCTCGATGTGCGTGGCAACGCCGTTCACCAAAACCTCACTACGAGATACATCTTGGCCTAGCTCGTAGATTTTCCAGTCATGAGCATCCTGGTTGAGCGATAAGCGAGTCGCTTCTGAAATTTTGAGGAATTCACCGAATCCTTTGCCCGTAATAGTCACGACCTCATCCAAGCCGGCTTCTTTGGGAAAGTAGGAATGAATTTCCGGCTGAACAACGGTAAAAGTTCCGGCTTTAAGTGTCACAATCTCTTGTCGTTCACAACAGGTGCCATCAATTTTAGGAATAGCTCCTCCACGTTTCACAATCACCGGTCCGCTTTTCGCGCTAAAGGGCACCCAGACATCTATTTGTTCATCAAGCCATCGGTGAATGACAGCAGGCACTCCCGCAATTTCAACCCCATTGCCCCCGGAAAGAAAATCAAAGGCATAGGCAGTTTTGCCGGCTTCTGAATATAATCCAAAATTTTTCCCCTTAATCGTCACAAGTGTCCCAATTGGTCCTTGAGGAGGATTCATTCCTGATATCTGACTGTCCAATACGGTAAATGTTCCAATCTCTCGCTCCTTTCCTTCGCGTTGGAGCATCAGAAAACCTGATTGTGCATTTAACGGCACATGCGCCACGATGGTTCGATCAGACCATTGCGCAATGATGGCAGGCTTTCCCCCAAAAAATATTCGTCCATCTTCAGGGCGGCTTTTCCCAAATCCCTGACCAGACAAGACGACCTTACTCCCGATTGGGCCCTCAGGAGGATCAAAGGCGATTGAAGGAATCACCGTCAAAGGGACGGAATTACTGACCGCATACTCGACAGGAGCACAACACGAACCATCCGGTAATGGGTCGCTTGACGCCAAACGCACTTCTACATCTCCAGTCTTGGCATTGGCCGGAATGAGAACTTCGATTTTGGTAGGACGCCACCGTCGAACCTCTGCGCGAATCCCATTGATTATCACTTGATTGACCCCGAACATGGTATTGGGGTCACGAGACCCGGCAGTGTTGCCGAATTGTTCACCAACAATCGTGAGCAAGGAACCGGCTTCGGCTTGGGAAGGATTCAAGCTGGTAATTCGAACATTGGTGACGGAAAAATTTCCGGCTTCTCGTTTGGCTGATTCGTTTATAACCATCACCTGGCCCGAACGAGCCTGCAAAGGAACCTTGACCAGAATGAAATCAGGTTCCCATGATTGAATGAGCGCCGAGACACCCTGAAATTCCACTCGATTAGCCTGAGTATTTCGGAATTCTCCAAACCCTTCCCCACTAATCGTCACGGTGGTGCCAGGAGGA
>JBDSHB010000109.1:0-18736 GCA_039918695.1 Nitrospirales bacterium
GGAGAGGCCATTGATCGGGTTGTATATTTTTCTCTTCCCCAGGCCGACATAATCGAACGAATAAGTGGGAGGCGGAGTTGGCCTAAATGTAGAGCCGTATATCATCTCAAGTCCATACCCCCAAAAAAAGAGGGGGTATGCAATGAATGTGAAATGGCACTTATGCAGCGAAATGATGATAAACCGGAAACCATTCAATCCAGATTGGTTGTATATCAAAAACAAACAGAGCCCTTAATCCAATATTATAAGGACAGGGGAATTCTTTCCGAATTGGATGGGTCAGGGGTAGTTTCTGCGGTTCAGGAGAGATTGGTAGTTCTCCTAACCCAGTCCAGATAGAATGATCATCATAAAAACGGCTGATGAAATTGAACTCATTGCTCGGGCCGGTAAAATTGTGACTCAATGTCATCAATTGCTGGTACATGCAGTGAAACCAGGTATAACTACATTGCAATTAGATAGACTTACAGAGGAATGTATTCGTGATTTGGGTGGAATTCCGGCATTTAAAGGGTATAGAAATTATCCCAATAGCCTCTGTGCATCTATTAATGAAGAAGTCGTACACGGAATACCCTCAAGGCGTGAATTAAAAGACGGAGATATCATCGGATTGGATGTTGGGGCCATTGTTGAGGGGTTTTATGGAGATGGAGCCGTGACGGTTTCAGTTGGGGCCGTTCCTGAAAATATTCAATTATTGATTGGGGTCACTCGAGAGGCCCTACTTAAAGGACTCGAACAGGCTGTTGTGGGTAACCGGCTTTCGGACATTTCTTTTGCAATTCAAACTCATGTAGAAAAGCATGGGTATTCGGTTGTTCGTGATTTTGTGGGCCATGGTATTGGACGGCAGTTGCACGAAGAACCGCAGGTCCCAAATTATGGAAGACCAGGACAAGGCCCGCGTTTAAAGCCTGGGATGGCTCTCGCCATAGAGCCAATGGTTAACCTGGGAGGATCGGCAGTCAAAGTCTTGAAAGATGGCTGGACGGCAGTCACTTGCGATAATTCACTTTCTGCCCACTTTGAGCACACAATCACAATTGAAGCGAATGGTGCGCCTCGCATTTTAACAGGTTAGTCCTAGGTTGGAGGTCAGGTAAATTTCCTCATGGGAAAAGAAGATATTATCGAGGTTCAAGGGGCAGTAACTGAAACTTTGCCAAATGCGATGTTTCGGGTTCAGTTGGAAAATGGGCATAAAATATTAGCTCATATTTCTGGGAAGATGCGGATGCATTTCATTAGAATTTTGCCAGGAGATAAGGTGACAGTGGAATTATCTCCATATGACCTGACTCGTGGACGGATTACCTATCGGTTTAAATAGAGGTTGTTATCGTGAAAGTTAAATCATCAGTAAAACCCATCTGTGTTAAATGTAAGGTCATTCGCCGCAAAGGGGTTGTAAGGGTGCTCTGCACAAACCCCAAACACAAGCAGCGACAGGGCTAAGGTGCGTTAATGTTTTTTGTGGAAAGATTAAGCCAATCCCTAGAGAGAGGAAAGTAAGAAATGGCTCGTATCGCAGGCGTAGAGTTGCCGGTAGGAAAACGGATCGATGTTGGATTAACCTATATTTTTGGAATTGGTCCGGCCAGTTCACGGGAAATATTGCGAAAGACGGGAGTTTCTCCTGAAACCAGGGTGAAGGACCTGCAAGAAGATGAGGTGGTCCGTTTGCGTGAAACAATTGACAAGGATTACGACGTAGAGGGTGACCTCAGAAAAGAGGTCACGATGAGTATTAAGCGTTTGATGGATATCGGAACGTATCGTGGGTTACGACATCGCAAAGGTCTGCCTGTGAGAGGCCAAAGGACGAAAACAAATTCACGAACGAGAAAAGGACGACGTGGGGCAATTGGGGGAAAAGTTAGGAAATAAGCTGCTGAAAGGGATCTTTCATGAGTGTTAAAAAGGGAAAAAAGAAGGATAGGAAAGTTTTACAAGTTGGGATCGTGCATATCATGGCCTCATTTAATAATACCATCGTAACGATAACGGATATGACCGGTGGGGCTGTAACCTAGGCTAGTGCCGGTAGCCAAGGATTTAAGGGGTCGAGAAAAAGCACCCCCTTTGCCGCTACGCGTGCAGGTGAAGTGGCTGCAAAGAAAGCAATGGAGTTTGGCCTTCGACAAGTGGATGTCTATGTAAATGGACCTGGGTCTGGACGAGAAGCCGCCGTGAGAGCACTTCAATCCGCTGGTTTGCGAGTCAATCTTATTCGTGATGTGACGCCGATTCCCCATAATGGGTGTCGCCCTCCAAAACGAAGACGAGTGTAATTTCTGAGAGAGCGTTTTTTTTGATTTTCGGTTTTTCGTGAACAGGATATAGGGGGAGAAAGTCCATGGCCAAATATACTGGTCCTGTATGTCGGTTATGTCGGCGTGAAGGAGTAAAGTTGTTTTTAAAAGGGACCAGGTGTATGACTGAAAAGTGCGCAATTGAGCGCAGAAGTTATCCACCTGGACAGCATGGGCAGTCACGGCGAGGCCGTGCGACGGAATATGGCACTCAGCTTAGGGAAAAACAAAAGCTTCGGCGTGTGTATGGTATGCAGGAACGACAATTCCTCAATACCTACCACAGAGCCGTTAGACGTAAGGGGATCACTGGCGAGCATTTGTTGAGCCTGCTTGAGAGAAGACTGGATAATGTGGTGTATCGACTGGGATTTGCCTCATCACGTGGCCAAGCCAGGCAGTTGGTGAATCACGGTCATGTGATGATGAATGGCCGAAAAGTCACGATTGCTTCCGTGACCGTGAACGTCGGGGATATTATCGAAATCAAGGAGAAAAGTCGCCAGCTTGTCCCGGTCCAAGCCGCCCTGGAAATTTCTAGTGGCCGAGGTGTGCCGAATTGGTTAGAGATGGAGCGGAATTTATTAAAGGGTACCGTCCAAGCCATTCCCACTAAACAGGACATTGATGTATTGGTCAATGAACAGATTGTAGTGGAGCTGTATTCACGGTAAATTGTCCTGCCGGAGATAGAGCAGATGTTGCGAATGGATCATTTACATGGCCTTGGGACCAAGAAAGGGAGACGCGATCCTTATGATAAATAGCATGAAGGATTTCCAAATACCCACGAAGCTGGAATTGGAAAAGGACACTGCTTCACCTACTTATGGCAAGTTTACGGCCGAACCATTTGAGCGAGGTTTTGGGACCACCATGGGGAATTCCCTCAGGCGGGTCTTGCTCTCTTCGCTTCCTGGGGCAGCTGTTACATCCGTAAAGATTGAGGGAGTATATCATGAGTTTTCGACCATTCCCGGTGTGACCGAGGATGTCACGATTCTCATTTTGAACATTAAGGCGTTACGGTTGCGTTTAAATTCCGAAAAAGCTAAGGCGATACGCCTGAAAAAGAAGGGGCCTGGCGAAGTGTTAGCCGCAGATTTATCTGTAGACCCGGACGTGGTAGTTTTGAATCCAGATTTTCATATTGCCACTTTGGATAAAGATGGGATGTTAGATATTGAACTCATTGTGAAGCCGGGACGTGGTTATGTTCCTGCCGAACGGAATAAAGAAGAAGGTTTGCCCATAGGGGTCATTCCGGTAGACTCTGTTTTTTCTCCCATTAAACGGGTTAATTTCAGTGTGGAAAGTGCTCGGGTTGGTCGGATCACGGATTACGATAAACTGATTCTGGAAGTGTGGACGGATGGAAGCATATCTCCGCAGGAAGCTGTCACCTCAGCAGCAGGAATTCTGCGCAACCATCTCGATATTTGCCTGCCATCTGAAGAGAGGGGAGAGCCAGCTCAAGAAGAGGGTGGAGATGAGAGCAAGATGTTGATTAATCAACATTTGTTTCGAAGTGTGAATGAATTAGAGCTGTCGGTCCGCGCTGCCAATTGCCTGAAAAATGCTAACATTAAATCTATAGGTGATTTGGTTCATAAAAGCGAAAATGAAATGTTGAAGACCAAAAACTTTGGGAAAAAATCATTAAATGAAATTAAAGAGGTCTTAGCAGAAATGGGGTTGACCCTAGGAACCAAAGTGAGTGAAGTAATAGAATCCCAAACCTGAACTTTTTTCAAAGGACGTGTATTGTGCGTCATCGAAAACGCGGAAGACAATTAGGACGAAACAGTAAACATCGGTTGGCTTTATTTAGAAATTTGGTGACATCTCTCATGGAACATGAGCGAATTGAAACCACGGAGGCCAAAGCGAAAGAGCTCCGTGGGATCACCGATAGACTAATTACCCTTGGGAAGCAAGGAACCCTTCAAGCCAGAAGGGGGGCTTTGCGTGTGTTACGGACCAAACAAACGGTTCAGAAACTTTTTGATGACGTTGCCAAGCGTTTTCCTGAGCGGAACGGTGGCTATACAAGGATTATTAAAACTCGTCAACGCCCGGGGGATGCTGCAAAGTTGGTGGCTATTGAATTCGTCGAAAAAACAAATGAATCTGAGAAAGAGGTAGTTCCCTTCACCGCCAGTTAGAAATGTATAGAGCTTAGTCTTTTGAATTTATAATTATCACTGCACCTGTTTCTCCAGCATAGCTTCTTCTCTCCTCCTTCAATACTTCACAGGGTTAAGGTCTTTTATTTACTTGACCTGGACCCTGTGCTATTCTTTTTTATGGGTCTTTTACCCTAAGGGTGGTCTTTCGACCGAGCAGGGATAAATGCAATTTTATGGTACGAGGGCCGTTTTAACTCTGCTTGTTTTAGGTATGGCAGTATTTATCGGATATCGTGTGGTGAATCATATGCAAGCACGAAGCCAAGAAACAACCTCCGTAACTTTAGATGAACAGCAAGGAGCAGACGCTTGGATTCAGGGATTCAACTACCGCCAAACTCGATCTGGTTCCACAAGATGGGTTGTAAATGCTGACCAAGCCAAGGTCTTTGATAAAGAGCATGTAGCCAAGTTGGATTCGGTTCAAGTCCACCTTTTTGATGGAGAGTTCCAGAAGGAACAATTGAAAATTACCTCTGAAAAAGGCGTAATGAATACATCCAGCAACGACTTTGAGTTAGTAAGCAAAAATGAGAAAACTGTTATGACCTTTGAGTCTGGTTATCAAGTGTTTTCCGATAAATTGACCTGGAATGAAGAAGCACGGCAGATACACACTCCGGATCAAGTCCTTATCAAAGGGGATGGATTAACCATCACCGGAACAGGATTAGAGGGAGATGTGGATAAGCAGGAATTTCGTTTGCTCAAGAATGTTCGTGCTGAGTTGGTGTCGCCATAAGAGTTTCATTGCCGATCTCATTTGGTTGGTTGATATTTACGATAATTTTGGTTCATGTTCCTATTGTGGGAATGGGGGAAGAGCCAAAAGTTCCTACGGTCATTACTTCTAATACGATGACAGCCAGCAGCGAAAAAAATCTGGCCATCTTTCAAGGATCAGTCAAAATGGTCCAAGGCGAACTGGTGGTGCATTCTGATGTGATGATCGTGTATTTCAAAGAAAAGGCACCTTCAAATTCCTCTGCCGCCACAGCTTCAGGAACCAAATCAGAATCTGGGAAAGAAATTAATTATATTGAAGCGAAAGGGAAGGTTAGAATTGAAAAAGGGGAGAGTCGAGCTACTAGTCAACATGCCTTGTATTACAAAGCAGAGGAAAAGGTTATCTTGACGGGTTCTCCCGTGGCCTGGCAGACCGGAACAAGGATTAGTGGTCCAAAGATGACCATGTTTTTGAAAGAAAACCGGAGTGTGGTAGAAGGTGGAACCCGGGTAATTATTGAAGAATCCGAGCAAAATTAGAATTTGCAGGCTTGTAATACGACTGCCATGATTCATCGGTGTATTCATCGTGCTCCCATAAAAATGAATGATGGATTGTGATTGACAAGGGTAGACCAACCCGATCATGGTTTGATCGTACAGTCTATGACCTGATGGTGAGGCATCTGGTCGGGTTACAGCTTTCTTTACAATCGAGATCCGCATGATTGAATCAAGGAATGCAAATGTCTGAAGTACGGGGGCAATCTCTTCATAGAATTTCTGCCAAGGATTTAAAGAAGAGCTATAAAGGTCGTCAAGTGGTTAGGGGCGTCAGCTTGGAATTGTTGGGAGGAGAAGTTGTTGGGCTTCTCGGTCCTAATGGTGCTGGTAAGACTACAATTTTTGATATGGTGGTGGGGCTTTGTCAACCTGACCAAGGGAAAATATTTCTCAACAACGATGAGATTACTGCACTGCCCATGTACAAGCGGGCAAGGCGGGGAATTGGATATTTGCCACAAGAAGCTTCAATTTTTCGAAGGCTATCGGTTGAGGATAATATATTGGCAGTCTTGGAGACATTGGATCTCCCTGCGTCTGGCCGAAAAGCGAGATTAGATGAATTGTTAGAGGAGTTGGATCTGACTCGGCTTCGTACGCATGGCTCCTATACTCTCTCAGGTGGGGAACGTCGTCGTTTGGAGATTACGCGAGCGTTAGCTACCAACCCAAAATTCTTACTCCTAGATGAGCCTTTTGCGGGGATTGATCCAATTGCGGTGGGAGATATTCAAGATATTTTAACCAGTTTAAAAAGGAAAAATATCGGCATACTGATTACAGACCACAATGTCCAAGATACGCTTTCCATTACCGATCGAGCCTATATAATAAGCGAAGGAGCGATTTTAGAAAGTGGTCCACCTGATGTCATTGTGAATAGTCCAAAAGCCAGGGCTGTCTACCTGGGCGAACGCTTCAAAATGTTCCAATAAAGAGGGAGTGGGTTTCTGCAATGGATCTTCGGTTAGACCTTCGATTATCTCAAAAGTTGGTGATGACTCCCCAACTGCAACAAGCGATTAAGTTGTTGCAACTCTCTCGTTTAGAACTTCAGCAAGTCCTGGCTCAACACTTAGTAGAAAATCCCCTCTTAGAAGATTTGGCTCTGGAAGCCCAGGATGAAGAAACTTCAGTGGGGGAAGAGCCCGCAGGGCAGGTGAAAGAGCCTGATGCCGAAAGTGAGGCTTCAGGTGAGGTCACGGAGGTTCAGCCAACCCTCAAGGAGGGCGAGCCGTTGTCCTCCGAGGAGTGGGACAATATTTTGGGGAACGATTGGCGGCCTGCTCAGCGGGATGAGGCCTACTCTGGAGATGAAGAATTTCCTTCATATGAACAAACTCTCACCAAACCGACTTCTCTTGAGGATCATCTGGATTGGCAACTTCGTCTCTCATCTCTTGCAGGGGATGACCGAGATATTGGCAGAATGATAATTGGAAATTTGGATGAAGACGGGTATATGCGCGTGCCTATTTCCGAATTAGCTGAAGATGCCAAATGCTCTGTTGACCGTGTTGAGGGGGTGCTCCGTCAGATCCAGCAGTTTGATCCTCCAGGTGTTGCGGCTCGGGATTTAGCAGAATGTTTATTGATCCAACTGGATCATCTACAACATGATGAGACTGGACTGACCTCTCATCTGCAAGCAGCGGTGCCCATGCACGTGGTGGCTGCTATCTTGAAAGATCATTTAGTCGATCTTCAAAAAAAACGATATCAGTCTGTAGCTAAAACATTGAGCGTGACTTTGGATGAAGTCTATGAAGCTGTTCGGGTGATAGAGAGTCTAGAACCGAAACCAGGTCGCCCCTATTTTTCGGATAGTAACTCAATTATTATTCCAGATGTCTACGTCGTGAAGTATGAAGGGGAGTGGGTCGTGCTGTTAAATGATGATGGTCTCCCTCGATTGAGAATTAGTCGGTACTATCGGCGACTCCTTTCCCACTCTGGAGAAGATGCTGGGAACACGAAAAACTATCTTGAGGAGAAATTAAAGGGCGCACAATGGATTATCAGGAGTATTGATCAACGGAACAAAACGATTGTGAAAGTCGTGAAAAGCCTGGTGAAGTTTCAAGAAGCTTTTTTGGAAAAAGGGATTCAGTATCTTCGGCCATTAGTCTTAAAACAGGTGGCCGAAGATGTGGGTATGCATGAGTCAACAATTAGCCGGGTGACGACCAATAAATATTTGCATTGTCCTCAGGGAATTCTTGAACTGAAATTCTTTTTTAATGCAGGGATTCAGCGGGCTGACAACCGTGGGGAGGATATGTCCTCTGTGACTGTTCGTGAGATGATTCGGGAAATGGTGGCACAAGAAGATGCAGCCAATCCGTTGAAAGATCAGGAGATCGTCTCCAGACTCCGTCATAAAAATATCTTGATTGCTCGTCGAACTGTAGCGAAATATCGGGCTGAATTACATATTGCTTCTGCTAGTCAACGAAAACGAATTCCCACATAACTTTTAACAGCGGACTTCAGACCTCAGACGCAATAGTGAATATTGCAGATAACTGATCTCATTGAGTCTCAGGTTTCTGTTAGTCTGGTTGAAATGAGTCGGTCCATGCACGATGATTGTGGAAGCGTAATGATGCCGAGTGAGTCACCTCAAGCTTCTCTGAAAAACGATCCGTTGCCGCTTCAATTGATGATGGTGACGGGGACGTCGGGATCTGGCAAGACCCAAGCCTTGAAGTGCTTAGAGGATTTAGGCTTTTTCTGTGTGGATAATCTTCCACCGGCCTTATTTCAAAAATTCACTGAATTGTGCATTCAACCCGACAAAGATGTGAGGAAGGTCGCCCTGGGAATTGATATTCGTGAACGGGCTTTTTTTGAGGATTTATTGAGCAATCTCGAAGCCTTGCAAAGTGATGGCTGTCACGTTGAATTGCTTTTTTTAGAGGCACATGATGATATTTTAGTCAGGCGTTTTTCTGAATCTCGGCGCCCGCATCCATTACTCCCACATCGGCCGATTATTGAGGGCATTCAATTAGAGCGTGAACGCTTACAAGGTCTTCGGGCTAGGGCCCATCGCGTGCTGGATACGTCAGAGTTTTCCGTCCACGACCTCAAAGCCTGGATTATTAAACATTATCGAGAGCGGGGTGAAGGGCAAGTCCTGAAGCTTAGTCTCATGAGTTTTGGCTATAAATTCGGAGTGCCCTTCGATGTGGATATGGTGTTTGATGTTCGATTTCTTCGCAACCCTCATTTCGTACCTGACCTTCAACCCTTAACGGGGGAACATGGCGATATTCAACGTTTTGTTCTAGACACGAGGGAGGCGAAAGTCTTTCTTGAGCATTTAAAAGAATTATTTGCTTTTTTGTTGCCCTTGTTCGAAAGGGAACAACGAAGTTACGTCACCGTTGCTTTCGGGTGTACGGGTGGGCGACATCGTTCTGTGGCCATCGTCCTACGCATGAAAGATACATTGAAGGTATTGGGCTATGACGTTACGATTCACCATCGAGAAATATCAAAAGAGGGGAATCCAGGCTAATATCCCTTCGTCCCTGAGTAAGCTTTTCGTCCGAATTCGTTCCCACATTCCAGAATTTTCTGCTTCTCAAGCCCATTCGTATTGTCGCGGTCTTTTCTTCAATCGACGGTTTTGACCTCTCATTCAGCCTGCCTGAAATAATGGAGCCATTCCGAAGAGAAGGGAGAATGCGATTGGCATACCTGACAAGTGTCTCCAAGTGTTACGACCCACCGAATCTAGGTAAAAACACCGCATCATATTTGGGGATGGCATTTACAGAGAAAATCCAGATACAACCTCAATTGGGGTTAAGGGACATTTGGCGTTTATCGTTGGACTGAAAAAGATGAACACAATTTGGAGAGGCATAGCAGAAAGGGTCAGCGGATATTCGTGGAAAAGCCGGAATGTTACAGGCGTGGATGTGGGGTCTCGTTTTTTGAAGGCAGTGACCCTACAGCCGGGATATGGCTGTCCTGTCTTACAGGGGGTTGTGATTGAAGCCCTTGCCTCTAGATCTAATCTCGATTCCCAATCTGATCTTGAGCAGGACCGACATCTCGTCCAAGTTCTTCGAAAACAGTTATCCCCTTCTCCTCATACTGTGGGAATTACGGTTTCGAGTCCTCACGTGTTGTTGAAAAGACTGACGTTTCCCAATATGTCGGAAAATGATCTTCGAGAACACCTGGCTTTGGAGTTTGACCGGTATATTCCTCTTGATGTTCAAGGTGCCGTGTGGGACGTGTATCGGCACAATGGCTCAGGAGCCTTGGAGAATGAAAAGGATCAGGCGCTTCTAGTTGTGGCGAAAAAAGAATTCATTGAGGAACGAATGCGACAATTTCAACAGCAAGGGATGAGCGTCAGTTTTGTGGATGTGGATGCTTTCTCACTCGTGAATATGGTTGCCTATAACTATGGCCACGAAGGTACGTGGCTGATCGTTCATCTTGGACCAACCGGCATCCTTTCGGTGGTGATGGAAGAAGGTCATCCTATACATATCCATCAAGTATCCTACGAGGCCGATTGGTATGGAGACTTGCTTGACGGGGTGCAATCGGCTTCTGAAACGTCTGGTAATGGCCATAAAATAGGAGTCTCGGAATCCTTACTTCTCGAGCAATTTTTTAAAGAGACCATCGAGCAGGTCATTGAAACTGTCAAGGATGTTTCGGAAATAACTGACAAGGAAGAGGTGCGGGGCGTATTCCTGTCAGGGGGGTATTCGGTTCTGGAAGGACTTCAATCGAGACTCGCTGATTCGTTGGCCGTGTCCGTAACCCCGGTCAACCCCTTCAAAAAGATCGCGGTCCCTCAGGACATCCAACAGGATTGTCGATTTCAGAAAGCCTTGCCGTTATTTGCTGTTGCCGTTGGAGCGGCATTGCGTGGGGTAAGCCCTCATGATTGAAATTAATTTAGCCCGCCAACTTCAGCGTCAAGGGAGTCCTCATGAGTCTTCCTGGCTGGTTTGTTTGTTGGTGGGTGTGGTGGTGTTCATGGGTTTTGGAGTGGCGAGTTGGTGGTGGACGAATTCTTTGCAAGAACAGGTTGATGCCCTGCTTCAAGAAAAAATAGTCAAAATGAAGGCTTTAGTTCGGATTAAGGAAAGACTTCATAATGCGGAAAGTTATAATGAGCAAAAAACGCTTCTTATGACTTCCGTTGAGCGGCTCAGTGATCAGGAGAAAGAAAAGGCTTGGCCGGTTGCATTGCTGGATGGGGTCAGTCGAAATGTCGGAGAGCTTGATATCTGGTTAGAGCGGGTACAACTGGAATCACGGGTGGTGGAATTGCACGGACAATCGTTGGCTCTGGAAGATATTGGGAAATTTATGGAAGCGTTAGAGAATGATCGAATCATCATGAGTCTGCCTGCGGTGGAAATTCTCGATCGCCCAGGAGGAGAATCCGAAGCTTTTCCCTTTTTGATTCGTTTTGTATGGGATCAACAGGTGACCACATGATGGCCCAGTGGAAGGTACTATCGATCTGGCATCGATTCGGTCTCCTGATGGGAGTGATGCTTGTCTGTCTGTTGGGTATCCACCTCGTGATGTGGCAGGCAATGAGTCACTCGCTTGAGGAGTTACAACGGGAGGTCGCTCGCCTAGATCAGGAGGGCCACGGGCTCCTCCAGAAAACAGACTCTCTGAAAGCCATCGAAGGAGACATCAACGCCCTACGTGAAAATTTGGCCGCTCGAGTTCGACAACTTCCTGAACATATTGAATCAAAAGTCTTTCGAAGGGATGTCATGGGAATTGCGAAGCGAAGGAGTGTGACGGTTCGGGTGTGGAAGCCCGAAGGTCCTTTGACGGGACTCCAGCATTCTGAAGCTTCGATTCCGATTGCCGTGAGAGTAGAAGGGAATTTCCAAGGAACCGTTCAATTTTTGGATGACTTGCGCCAGCTAGCATGGGTTGAAAGTATTTCTTCCATTGTCATGGCCGGAAGGTCAGAGAACGAAGATTCATCTCTCCTCATCACAAATCTGGTGATGCACGGGTTAACCCCCATAGGTATTGAACATGTCCAGCAGCTGCTTAAAACATAATCGAGTCGATCATTGCCTGGAGGGCTTGCGAGATCAGGGTGTCATGTTGTGGGGTACGGTCTCCACGATGGCTGCATGCTTGAGAGGGTGCGCGAGCTTCTCGGTCTGTGTTTGGGGTGTGTTGATTTTTATGGGGTTAATGGGAGAGGCTGCCGCGAAAGGAACCTCCCCATTTCCGTCTCATCCAAGCAGACTAGTAAGAACCAGTGTAGCTCAGGACGATGCCCGACACGCTGACGTGAATCGTCGGGACCCTTTCAAACGGATACCTAAGCGCCTGCCAACTCCTAAGGTTTCGACCCAATCACATCCGGAACCAAAAATTGTTCCCCTGGCCGATAGTCCAGGCTGGAGACTTCTCGGGGTGATGCATGGTCAAGATGGGCACCAGGCGGTCATTCAGATATCTCCAACGGAGCGAGTTCTGGTACAACCGGGGGCTGAACTTACTCGATCAGGATGGACGATTAAGACCATCAGTGAGGAGGAAGTGCTACTTGAGCACCTCTCTTCAGCCTCCTCAGTGAGGGGGGCTTCCCCGACAAGAACATTCATTCTCTCCTTCCCCACCATTCAATAATCACCATGAATATTTTTGTTGAGAAAGCCTGAAAAAACCTTCATAATCCATACTCTCGAAGTCTAGGTGAGGACTTGTCGACCCGTTCGCGCGTGTCGAGAGGGGTTATTAAGCGTTCAACAATACCCGTCTCCCAAGCTCGCAGCTACATGCCTTGTACGTATGGGAATGGCTAAGACGGAACATGCCACTGGCATGAGTGTTAAATCCGGCCAAAAGGAATGAAATGTTGAGATATTTAAATGCGGGGGAATCCCATGGGAGAGGTCTCATGGCGGTGGTGGAAGGAGTTCCGTCCGGTTTGCCGGTCACGGCCGAGGAAATTAATGCAGATTTGATCCGCCGGCAAGGCGGATATGGTCGTGGCGGCCGGATGCGCATTGAAAAAGACCGGATTGAATTTATTTGTGGAGTTCGAAAAGGGAAAACTTTGGGAAATCCCTTAGGGCTGCTGATCTGGAATAAAGACTGGGAAAACTGGAAAGATATCATGGCGTCAGAACCTGGTCCCCCTTCTACCGAACGCGTGGTGACTCGTCCACGACCGGGCCATGCAGATTTGGTTGGAGCCATCAAGTATGGGCATCGGGATATCCGTAATGTGCTGGAAAAGGCCAGTGCCAGAGAAACAGCCATCAGAGTGGCCATTGGTGGGGTGGCGAAGTCGTTGCTCGCCCAGTTTGATATGCGGGTGGTGAGTTATACCATGGACATTGGAGGAGTTGCGGCCCCCAGCCCGAATGATCCGTTGATGGCATATGAACATGCAGAACAATCTGACGTACGATGCCATGACCCGGAGACGGCAAAAAAAATGATTGAACAAATTCGGGCAGCCAAGCATAAAGGGGACTCCTTGGGAGGCATTTTTGAAGTCGTGGTCACGAATGTTCCGATTGGGCTAGGGACTTATGCTCAATGGGATCGGCGACTGAGTGCTCGGTTGGCATTTGCTGCGATGAGTATTCAAGCGATGAAGGGGGTCGAAATTGGAATGGGCTTTGAGTCGGCTCGCCGTTTTGGCTCTGAAGTGCACGACGATATTTACTTTGATAAAGCCACAGGCCAATTTATCAGAAAGTCGAACAATGCTGGAGGATTAGAAGGCGGCATTACCAATGGGCAACCAATTGTCCTGCGAGTGGCCATGAAACCCATCGCGACTCTCTACACTCCCAAAGACAGTGTGGATATCGAAACCAAAGAACCGTTTGAGGCCACCGTGGAGCGTTCGGATATTTGTACTGTTCCGGCTGCCGGTGTTGTCGGAGAAGCGGTCATTGCATATGAAATGGCCAATGCCCTGATTGAAAAATTTGGCGGAGATACGTTGGATGAAATGAAAAAAAACTTTGAGGCTTATCAAGAGTATGTCCGCACGTTTTAGGTATTTTGCCCTGAGCTCTTATCCTGGCAGTTTTGTTTCGTTGCTTGTAGTGAGACCGTTTTGTGGTGACTTCCGCTAGATGAAGATCTCTGAACTCTCGCATCACGTTCCGGTTTCTTTAGGAGACCGGAGCTACCACGTTCTTATCCAACCCCATATTCTGCCTCAGATTGGCCGTGTGCTTCAGGATGTTGGATTATCGGGGCAAGTTGCCATTGTGACCAATTCAATCGTCAATGAGCTCTACGGTCGGGTAGTTCTCCGGTCCTTAAAGCGGTGCGGGTTTTCTCCATTTCTTGTGGTGATTCCCGATGGAGAAAAAGCCAAATCCATGTTTTGGCTGTCAAAAATACTGGATGAACTGGTCACGCAACGACTTGAACGCCAGGAAGTGGTGTTGGCGTTAGGTGGGGGGGTCGTGGGAGATGTGGCAGGGTTTGCGGCCTCTGTCTACCTGCGCGGTGTTCCCTTTGTCCAAGTGCCGACGACATTGGTGGCTCAGGTAGATTCGAGCGTGGGTGGAAAAACAGGGGTCAACCATCCAATAGGAAAAAATTTGATCGGCGCGTTTTATCAGCCACGTGTCGTTGTCGTTGATCCGCAGGCGTTGCAATCTCTTCCAAAGCGGGAATGGATCGCAGGGTTAGCGGAAGTGATTAAGTATGGCATGATTGCCGATCCGAATTTTTTTGAATATTTAGAACAACATGTTGATGGCTTACGAGATCAATCAGAGGATGTCATCCCTACAGTCATTCGGCGGTGTTGTGAAATTAAAGCCGAAGTAGTGGGTGGAGATGAGCGAGAATCGGGGCGCCGCCGCATTTTGAATTATGGTCATACCGTAGGCCATGCACTGGAAACCTGGGGACGCTATAGAACATGGATTCATGGAGAGGCGGTGGGAATTGGCATGGTGCAGGAAGCCGCGATGGCGCAATTTTTAGGGATGTGCACTAAGGAGCTTGTGGAACGGCAACGCGACTTGATTCAGGATGTCGGGTTGCCCATTGCCATGCCCTCAATGACATTTATGGATCTCTGGGGGGCCATGCAACACGACAAAAAGGTCGTAAAGGGTCAAATCAACTGCGTGGTACCCACCACAATCGGCAAGGTCCAAGTTGTGCCTCTTGTTCGACAACGTATTCGTCAATGGTTTACCGCCAGTCAGACCTCTCGTGTAAAACGATTAGAGGCTGTTCCACAGGCAGTAAGCCGTCCATGTCTATCCAAGAAAAAATAACATGGCTCCGATCCGTCCTTCGACCATAGAAGACCTCAAGCACCTTGTTCGGGAACGAACCCGTGAAGTACAGATTCTTCACCGAATCAGTGAATCCATTAGTAGTACTTTGGAGCTGGAAACGGTATTAAAGCAAATCGTGGAAGTGGTAGTGGAAGTGACGAAGGGGGATGCCTGTCTGTTGTATCTGATCTCTGAAACAACAGACGAGCTTATTCTGCGTGCATCAAAAAATCCTCATCCCCGGCTCATCGGGAGGATATCTATCGGTCTGGGCGAAGGGATAACCGGATGGGTGGCACGAGAAAAAGTTCCAGTGGTGATTTCCCGCAATGCCAGTGATGACGCCAGATTTAAGTTTTTTCATCGTCTGCCGGAAGATCGCTATCAGGCGTTTGTGTCAGTTCCCATTACAAGTAAGGGGAAAATGGTCGGAGTCATCAATGTTCAGCATAAGCGGCCAAAGCGGTATGCCGAAGAAACGCTAGCCCTCTTACTGACCATTGCGAATCAGGTTGGCGGAGCCATTGCCAATGCCAGATTATACGATGATATGCGGCAAAAAGCGCGTCGACTTGAAACCCTTTCCCAAGTATCGGAAACGGTGGCGTCTAATCGACTGATAGAGGATGTGCTGCAATTAATTGTGACCATGACGGCTCAGCTGATGAATTCAAAGATCTGCTCGATCATGCTTGTCGACCAGGCTTCGGGGGAACTTCGGATTGCTGCCACTCAAAGCCTGAGTGATGCGTACCGGCGGAAGCCACCGTTGAAGGTTGGGCAGAGCATGAGTGGTCGGGCTGTGCAGGATCACCATCCGGTGTATGTCTCGGATGTGAAGGCAGAAGACGGATATTTTTATCGGGATTTGGCGAAACAGGAAGGATTGCATTCCTTATTATCCATTCCCATGCTCATGAAAGAAAATGCGATTGGAGTGATAAATGTATATACTTCCAGTTATCATGCGTTTTCAGATGAAGAGGTTACCACGCTTCAAGCCATTGCAAATCAATCCGCCGTGGCCATAGAGCACACTCGGCTTATGGAGAAGTCGTTTGAGATGCAGGAGGCCCTGGAAGTGCGAAAATTGGTAGAGCGTGCTAAGGGATTTTTAATGGCGTCTAGGGGATTGTCAGAGCCTGAAGCGTTTCGTCTCATGCAACGACAAAGCATGAATCTTCGGAAATCCATGAGGGAAATTGCGGATGCGATTATCCTCGCGGAGGAACTTCAACGGGCGACTCAATAGGTATCCCTAGGACGATTCATCATGGACATAGGAATTTGAGAAGAGGTTCTTTGAACGGATTCTTCATCGCTTGTATAATACTCTGAAGGGCGACAACGACGTCTTCCTGTATATTTTAGCTCAAAGGACAATGGCGTCCTCGGTTCCGCTGGGACAGAGGACGTTTTTTTTATCATGATGCTTCGATTAGCGATGGTGCAGATGAATGCGGTGGTTGGGGATCTAGATGGGAATACGCGCACCATTTGCGGATGGATTCGTGAGGCCAGAAAAGCCAAAGCGGATGTGGTTGTCTTCCCGGAATTGGCGGTGTGTGGATATCCTCCAGAAGATCTTCTCCTCATGCCGCAGTTTCTATTCGATATTAGTCGGATGCGGGACCGTATTGCCAAAGTCACGTCGGGAATTATGGCAGTAGTGGGAAGCGTGATGGAATCTGATCGTCCTGCTCAACATCCCATCCGGGACGCCGGGCATGATCGAAGGAAGCCTTTGAATGCGGCGTGGGTTTTGGTCAATGGTCAGGTGAAAAGATCGTATGCCAAATGCAAGCTCCCCAATTATGGGGTGTTTGATGAAGAACGATATTTTCAACCGGGACGAACCAGTCCGGTCTACTGCCTGGGCCCGTTACGAATTGGAATCAATATTTGTGAGGATATATGGTTTGCCGATGGTCCGGCCAGCCGGCAAGCAGCGTATGGTGGCGCTCATCTGGTCCTAAACCTCAATGCCTCCCCTTATCACGTCGGGAAAACCCAAAATCGTGAACGGATGTTAGCCGTTCGGGCGAAAGCTAACGATGTCATGGTCAGTTATACCAATATGGTCGGAGGACAGGATGAATTGGTCTTTGATGGGAATAGCCTCGTGATGGATTCCACCGGTCTGGTGCTTGCGCGGGCAAAAGCCTTTGAAGAAGATCTCTTGCTTACCGACCTCAATATTCCGTCAAAACGAAAGAGGTTTGGAAAAGCATCTGGAGTTGATGGGGATGGTGTTCGGATCCAGATGATTCGCATAGGCTGGGCCCCGACCTGGCCGAAGTCTGGAGCTCCAGGCGTCTTAAGGCTTACACCGGTCATCGGTGAGTTAGAGGAAATATACCGGGCACTGGTGCTAGGAGTGCGGGATTATGTGAGGAAGAATGGCTTCTCAAAGGTTCTTGTCGGGATCAGCGGAGGGATTGATTCGGCTTTGACTGCCGTGATTGCCCGAGATGCCTTAGGCCCGTTCAATGTGATGGGTGTCATGATGCCATCCCCCTATACGTCTAGGGAAAGTCGAGAGGATGCTCGCCGGCTAGGGAAAAAATTAGGAATCGACGTGCGACATCTTTCGATTACGAGCGCGTTCAAGGCTTTTCTTCGGGTGTTGGGAAAATCCTTTCAGGGCTATCAGGCTGATACGACGGAAGAAAATCTGCAAGCCCGCATCCGAGGAACCCTGCTGATGGCTCTTTCCAATAAGTTCGGGTATTTAGTGCTGACCACGGGAAATAAAAGCGAAATGAGTGTGGGCTATGCCACGCTGTATGGGGATATGGCGGGTGGGTTTGCCGTCATCAAAGACATTCCCAAAACCAAGGTGTATCAGCTTACTCGATGGCGAAGTGAGTATAGGGGCTCTGATTTTGAGCGAGTGATTATTCCTGAAAGAATTCAGGTGCGTGCCCCTTCGGCTGAGTTGAGGCCCGACCAGACGGATCAGGATACCCTCCCTCCCTATCCGGTATTAGATGCCATCCTACAAGCCTATGTTGAGGAGAATGAGTCAATGGGGAGGATTGTGAAGATGGGCTATGATTCTCATGTGGTTCGAACGGTCATGGGGATGGTGGATCGCAGCGAATACAAACGTCGACAAGCGCCAGTGGGCATTAAAATTACTTCGAGAGCGCTAGGAAAAGATCGACGAATGCCGATTACGAACCGATATTTTTCTGGAGCTTGACCTGAATGCGTGACAAGATCAGCATTGCCGGGAGTCGCCCTCGATGAGTGAAGCCGACTTTTCTTTAACCCCTACCGGTTTAACGGAACACAAGGACTCCTCCCCGGGGCTCCACGTTCTCCAGGAACAGCGGGAGGTTCTTCGGCAACGATTAATTGAAGGGGCGATGGGCAGTGAGATCACCCAGGCTTTTTCGGATTTCATGGACGCTTTACTGATCGCGCGGTTTCGTGAGGTCATTCAGCAAGGCAATGCAGGTGTGCGTGCTGGTTGGCAGCAGTGTTGTTTAGTGGCCATGGGGGGATATGGGCGGCGGGAGTTAGCTCCATATTCCGACATCGATGTCATGATTCTCACCCAGGGCAATCAAGGGGAAGTCGCTGAGGCACTTTCTACCGGAGTGTTTCACCGGCTTTGGGATCTTGGGTTTCAAGTTGGACATAGTGT
>JBDSHB010000110.1:0-2561 GCA_039918695.1 Nitrospirales bacterium
GCGGCTGGAACCGTTCGAGAAGTTCGCGGCCATGATCGAGCGGCATTGGGAGGGCATCGTCTCCTATTGCAAGCCCGAGAACAAAGTCTCGCTGGGCTGCGTCGAGGGGTTGAACAACACCCTCCGCGTCATCCAGCGCACGGCCTACGGCTTTCGCGACGAGGAATACTTGGCTATGAAAATCATCACGCATTTCTTACCCGCGCTCCCAGATCATGCGAAAATCACCCACACGAATGTGCGTTGAGCCATTCAAAAAGGGGAATACTTGACCATTTTGGCCATTCAGGTTACCGTTTAAAAACAAAGTAGACCCCTCAAGGCTGGTGCGGCCTTTTTTTGACATGTTGACTTCTTTCCAGGTGCCGATCCTTAGGTTTATATTCCTCCGTCAATAACACGAAACCCGTGGAATTTTTTGCCATCAGTGGATTGTTGAATGGTTTAGCCGCTAGCGGGTTGGCCTCTTTTGTCTACTTTCGCGCACCAAAGGATCCCAGACATTGGACGTTTGGATTATTTGGAATTTTCACTGCCTTATGGAGTTTCGGGTATTTTGCCTGGCAAGTCTCCAATTCCGAGTTTTTTGCCCTCCTCAATCTCAGGATATTAATGGCAGGAGCCATCTTTATCCCCATTACATTTTTGCATCATGTTCTGTATTTACTTAAGAAGGAGAATACTTACAGCGCGATCATTAAATGGAATTACGTTGTGGGTGGAGTTTTTCTTCTTGCCGATTTTACGCCCTTCTTTATTCAAGGTGTCCGCCAAATTTCAATGTTTCCATTTTGGGGTGTGCCTGGCTTGGTTTTTCATTTTTGTTTAATTTGGTGGGTCGGCCTTGTGATTTTTGCTCACATTCTTCTTGCTCAAGCCTATGCAAAAGAAAAGGGATTGCGTCGGCGGCAATTCCTGTATCTCCTCGTCGGCTCTGCGATTGGATACATAGGGGGGGCGACTAATTATCCCCTGTGGTATGGGATTGAAATATTACCCTACGGGACCATCGGTTTTGCCGTGTATATTTCAATCGTTGGTTATACCTTGTTGCGGTTTCATTGGTTGGAATTTTCAGTCTATGTTGAAAAGGGTTTTTGCTATTTTGCTATTTTGTTGTTTGTGTCCCAACCCCTTTACCAGATGCTGTTACTTGCGCAGAAATACCTCCTGGGAGCCATTAATATCAGGTTTTCGGTCGTGCAACTCGTGCTCTACCTTCTGATGGTTGTGGGTGTGTACCAGATGAGAGTGGGAACGAAGGGCGCAGTCGCGAGAACCATACTCAAAGGCAGGGAACTGAGGACTCAAGCTCTCACCAGGTTTTCATCCAAAGTTGCCAACATTCATGACATTCAAGATTTAGGACAGGCCATTCTAGAAACGGTAGGAAAAAGTGCCGGAGTATCTAAAGCTGCTATCTTTGTGTTGCAGGTTGAAGGAAATCGGTATCGGGCCGTTTCAAGTTTCGGATTTTCCCCAGATCATCCTGTTATCCAGAATGGATGGGCTATCTCGGATAATCTGCCCCAATTGTTACTATTCATGCAGTCAAAGGTCTCCCTTGAGGATTTAAAGGGGGTAGACTCAAATGAAGACGAGATGCGTATAGCTGAAATATTTGAAGAAGCCGGATTAGAGTTATTTTATCCGATTTTTGGGAATAACCAATTGTTGGGTTTCTTGGCACTAGGCCAGACTTCTAGCGAATCCATCCGAATGATGGGTGGAAAAACATTTTGGAATACGATTATTCAGGAGTCTGCCTTAGCATTAGAAAATGCTATTTTGCGAGAAGAAATTCACCGTTCTCAAAATTTGCTTTGCCAAGTGGATCGGTTGCGGTCGCTTGAGGCCATGGCCAACGGATTGACTCAGGAACTTCATAGTCCCTTAGTCTCAATTAAAGCCTTTGTTCAAGTGGCTGAATTACGACGTCATGACGGGGAATTTATGGATAGGCTTCATCGTATTGTTGGAGAAGATCTTGCAAAGATAGAAGCCTTAACCAAAGAGATCAGAGAATACGTCAAGCCGCTATCGGGATCCTTGAATGCAAAAATCCATGTCCACGATATTATTGATTCCTGTCTGTTGTTTGTGGCGAGCAATCCTTCTTACCATAAGACGATGATTGAGAAGGTCTTTGGTCCCGATGTCCCGATGGTGTCTGTGGATCGACAAGGGCTCATGCAGGCAATTTTTAATGGACTGTTGTTTCTTTTTAAGGATCCTTCGCGATTGTCTGGAACTTTGCGAATTGAAACAAAAGCCGATCGATTTGTTAGGGGACAAAATTGGCTTCAAGTTTCGGTGTGGTGGAAAGCTGAAAAGACCTCAATGGGTTCAGAGCTGGTTTCAATGGAGGAATGGGGTTTTGATGATTCATTTATTGATGAGCCTGATCCTTCCGCCACGCAAGGATTAATCCTCGCTCATCAAATAATTCAACGCCATTCCGGACGTTTTCAGCTTTTGACTAATGAGCGTGGCATTCTTGGATTTCAAATCCAACTGCCTCTCAGTCTACCCTCTGCCAATGGGTATTCCTTGACTTCCCT
>JBDSHB010000111.1:0-4054 GCA_039918695.1 Nitrospirales bacterium
CATTCGACCGGCGTTGACATGCAAGGTCGCCATGTTTGTGGATTGACTGTGACGTTCCCGTCGGCCGACCGGCCTACCACCACCACTTCCGCCTCTGAGGACTCTTGGAGCATCTGGGTAATCGGACGGTCCTCGCCTTGGCCGTCTGGCCGTCTGGGATGTGTCAGGTGCCCGGTCCCGTGTCGCAGGAATGTCCTCTTCAACTCGATCACCCGTCTTTGACCCGTAGGCCAATTGAATCGCGGCTGCCGCGACATCCGCCTGGTCAAATTTTTCAGTGAGGGTGTTGACCACGACCCGGAATTGCTCAAAATCGTTGGCCTTGAGAATGTCTTGAAGGGAAACGCCAATCTGTTCCAGCCGCTTAGTTTGAAGGTCGGCCACCGTCGGGATGGCGCCCATCTCGACTTTTGATTTGGTCAGGCGCTCAATGTTTTGCAGCAGCCAGCGTTCGCGTGATTCGACGAGTGTAATGGCTTCACCAGCCCGTCCGGCGCGTCCGGTCCGTCCGATGCGGTGGACGTAGGCTTCGGGAGAGGACGGGACATCGTAATTGACCACGTGTGATACGTGAGGAATATCCAGGCCTCTTGCTGCCACGTCTGTTGCGACAAGCAACTCGGTTTTCCCGGCGCGGAACGACTGCATCACCCGATCGCGTTGAGCCTGGTTCATTCCGCCATGCAGGCCTTCTCCCCGGTACCCCCGGCCATTGAGCATAGAGGTCAATTCATCGACCTCTAAGCGTGTTCGGCAAAATACCAGTGCTGATTTTGGACTGGACATATCCAGGATCCTGGCCAGCGCCGCCACTTTGTGAGGTCTAGCCACGAGGTAGGCGATCTGATGCACCCGAGGGGCCACCCCGGCCTTTACAGGTTCCTTGATAATCTGAATCTCGATGGGATTGCGTAAATGATGACGTGCGATTGATGCGATGCGGGGAGGCATGGTGGCTGAAAACAGTGCGGTCTGCCTGGTTGATGGCGTTTGCTTCAGAATGGCATCCAGATCCTCGGCGAAGCCCATGTTGAGCATCTCATCGGCTTCATCCAGCACCACAATCTGAAGGTCCTTGAGCTGAAGGGTTTTGCGTCGGATATGATCCAGTGCCCGTCCTGGAGTTGCCACGACGATATCGACCCCGCGTTTTAACGCGATGAGCTGTGGGCGGATGGCCTGTCCGCCATAGACGGCGAGGATGGCGATTTGCTGATGTTTCCCATAACGCTGGACAGCCTCGCAGACTTGTATCGCCAATTCACGTGTGGGCACGAGAATAAGGGCTGAAGGATTCGGCTGCTTGGCCGAATGTGCCAGGCGCTGGAGGAGGGGAAGGGTGAATGCAGCGGTTTTTCCAGTTCCGGTTGCGGCACGCCCCAGGAGGTCCTTTCCGTCCAAAAGCGGTGGAATGGCTTCGCGTTGGATGGGGGTGGGCTCTTCATATCCTAACGCCTCGAGCGTGGTCAGCAGCGCCGCTTCAAGGCCAAGAGCCGCAAAGCCGGGTGAGAAGCCCTTCATGGTAGGGGCAGTGGGTGGGTTGGACGTGTCGTGTTTCATGACGGTTTTGCAACCTTTCTGGATGCGGTCCTGAGTTGTGTGTAGGCCGACTTGAGCCGGTCTGTCGGTATGTTATGTGATGTTCGTTAAAGACGAGAGGAAGGGACGGTTCTGATTGAACCGGCTTCCTTGGGCTGGATGGCCTCACCTTAAAGAGACTGGGCCTTCTTAGCTTTGTCCTACCCCGCGACCCGCTGGTCGTGTCGCGCCGGGCAGCATATGGTCCCTGACCATGATGACGAAACCGTGAAAGGTCACGACAACTCGTGAACCTTTTTGAGGGATGTCTGCCTGTCGGTTATGTGGGGTGGTCGCCTAACGAGCGTTTCCTGTCCATAATCCTTTTACCAGGAAAGGTAAACCAATTCCTAGCTCCCCTCATGAAAAATGATCCTTGGTGGGATTAAAGTAGTAGGGGAAGAGGGTCGATGAGGGACCCTCAGCACGAAAAAGACTTGTGAATCGGATTGAATTTTGAGAGATTGACGGGTCGCAGCGTTAACCACATGTCAAAAACAGCAGGCTGTTCCATCTGTCACGCGTAAGGAGGTTGATATGGTGAAGGTTCTGGGTCTTGTGAGCGGGTTGGTGCTAGGTATCCAGACGACGGTCTGTGCAGGCGTGGTTTTTCATGTCGAGACGACCTTTCCCAATCGGGCAGAAGTGCCTTCCAGAACCGACGCGATGACGGTCGACGGGAAGAAACTGAAGATGACGATCAATGATGCGGGGAACACTCAATCCACGGTGATTTATCGAGGCGATCTGGAGGAAATTCTGCTGATCAATCATGGAGATCACACCTGGCGTGCTATGGACAAGGCCACGATGGTCAATCTTGGTCAACACATCAACCCGGCCATGGAAAAAATGCAGGAAATGTTAAAGAATATGCCCCCAGAACGACGAGCCATAATGGAGAAGATGTTTGCCGGTCAGGGGATCAATCCCGCCATGATGGGCGGGAAGGTCGAGATGCAGGTAAAAAAAACCGGCGAAAGCCAAACCATCAATGGCTACCCCTGTGTGAAATATGAAACCTGGCGGGAAAACGAAAAGGTCGCGGAACATTGCGTGAGTGATTGGAAACAGGTTCCCGGCAGTCAGGAAGGCCGAGGCGTGTTTCTTGATATGGCCGCCTTTTCTCAGGAGGTATGGCAAGGGGCATTCAAAGGCGGTGGGGGCCCAGCGTCGTTTTTGGAATCAATAGGCGAGATGGAAGGCTACCCGGTGTTGACGAGAATTTTCTCCAATGGAACCATTGTCACAGAAAGCCGGTTGACCGGAGTGGAGGAGAAATCGGTATCGGTGCAGGAGTTTGATCCTCCCAAGGGCTACGTCAAAAAAGATTTCCTGCCGAAAAATCTTCCCTCTCATATGGGGCAATAGCAGAGAAGAATGTGGAAGTTAATAAAGACAACTTGAGAAACAAACGAATCTCGCTGAGTCTCAGGTTTCTCGACCAGGGATTAGATCCTTCGCAGATCTGAATACTCACGGTCCGGTTTGCACGTAACGTGTCTCTTGTCCATGGGTGTGGGAGATGATGCCATTGTCCCTGGTGATGGACTTCTCGCTCAAGGAAATCAGCAAGTCCTAGGGCCGGTACCGGTGGCACAAACCATCGGTATGGCATCCGGTTTCGCATTCCCGCTCTTCCTGGTAGTTTCGGAATATGAAGAAAACTCCTATCGACATTTGGGTGACGGACCCGCTTAGCAGCTTTCTTGGCAGGCAGACCACCAGTGGCATCGTACTGTTTGTTGCCGCCCTGGTGGCATTAGTTCTGGCCAATTCACCCTTTGCGGATGCCTATCACCATCTTTGGCACAACGAAATCTCAATCGGTTTCAATGATTTTCTTATCAGCAAGACACTGCATCATTGGATCAATGATGGGCTGATGGCCGTGTTTTTCTTTGTGATCGGGCTTGAATTGAAACGCGAGATCATGGCGGGTGAACTGAGGAACCCCCGTGATGCTCTGCTCCCGATCGCTGCGGGGGTAGGCGGAATGGTTGTGCCGGCGTTGATCTACCTGGCGTTCAATCCGTCTGGCGACGCGAGCGACGGATGGGGCATACCCATGGCGACCGATATCGCCTTCGCGCTCGGTATTATCTCCCTCTTGGGCAACAGGGTTCCATTATCGCTTAAAGTGTTTCTTACTGCTCTGGCCATCGCGGACGACCTTGGTGCGGTGCTGGTCATTGCGGTTTTTTATACATCACACATCGACCTCATAAATCTGGCAGCCGGTGCGGGATTCATGATCCTGCTGGTGACGTCCAACCTGCTGGGAGTCCGCAATATTCTGTGGTATGGACTGCTGGGAATCGGTGGCTTATGGCTGGCCTTTCTCTTGTCGGGGGTGCATGCCACCATTGCCGCGGTGCTGGCTGCGTTCACGATTCCTGCCAATGTGAAGATCTCGGACAAGGGTTTCGTTTCGCGCATTAAGGCCTTGGGAGACAGGTTCGAGACGGCAAAAAGC
>JBDSHB010000112.1:0-4359 GCA_039918695.1 Nitrospirales bacterium
ACTCGGCTGCGTTGTTAAATGACGAGCCTTCATCTGTGATGGATATCACAGACCCTTGATCCGATCGACGCTGTCTGCACCAGGAATGATTGAGAATGGACCCAGGAACAAACTGAAATCGAAAAAGTGAAGTAACGTGAAGAGAGTTAGGCCGTGAAGCCTGCAGTGGCTTCAGAAAGTTGTCCTTCCAGATAGGACTGGATTTGAGTGAGATGAGCGTGAGAAGAGGCTTCAAAGCGAAGGACTAATGCTGGTTGAGTGTTCGAGGCTCGAATCAGGCCCCACCCTTCGTCAAAACGGACACGAATGCCATCAATCGTGATGAGCTCACGTATGGGCAATTGTGATGTCTTCAGATTTTGTGTGTTGGCCGCGTGCTTCAACCGGGCTTTCACGGTTTCTACCAATGAAAATTTCTGTTCATCCGAACAATCTACCCGGATTTCAGGCGTCACCACGGTTTGGGGAATATCCGCCAACAGCGCCGACAACGGCTTTTTCCGCTTCACAAGAATTTCGATTAGCCGACAAGAGGCATAAATAGCATCGTCAAACCCATAGTACCGATCGGCAAAGAACAGGTGACCCGACATCTCTCCCGCGAGCAACGCCTTTTCCTCTTTCATCTTGGCCTTAATGATGGAATGTCCGGTCTTCCACATAATACCCCGTCCACCTTTTTTTTGAATATCGTCATACAACACTTGAGAGGCTTTCACCTCTGAAATAATGGCACACCCTGGATTGGCATCCAACACATCCCGAGCAAAAAGAAGTAATAAACGATCACCCCACATAATTTGGCCCTGTTCATCAATGACGCCAATGCGATCAGCATCACCATCGTACCCGATTCCCACATCGGCTCCAATTTCTCTGACTTTCTCAATCAGGTCCTTAAGATTATCCAGCACAGTGGGGTCTGGATGATGGTTGGGGAAATGACCATCCAGATCACAATACAATCCGGTCACATCGCATCCCAATTGCTCCAAAGCTTCCTTTGCCACCAGAGAAGCCGCCCCATTTCCACAATCAATCACGACCCGAACTCCCTGGCCCTTCAGCAAAGAAAAATGTTCTTGTAAAAATTTAAGATATTCAGGAATGATGGTTTGCGTTAGAACCGTTCCTAGCCCAGATGCGAACTCGCCACTTTCATAAATTTTCTGTAATTTTTGAATATCATCCCCGTACAAGGCTTCCCTGCCTATACACATCTTGAACCCGTTATACTCAGCAGCATTGTGACTGCCGGTAATCATGATGCCCCCGTCAACATCACAGGAAAACAGGGAAAAATACAGCAAGGGGGTCGCACATAAGCCAAGATCCAGTACATTCACCCCTGAGCTGGTCAGGCCGGCAATAAGATGATTTCGAAGAGTTGGCGAGGTTAAACGGCCATCCCGGCCCACTGTGATACTGCGAACACCGCGTGTTCTAGCCAAGGTCGCATACGCACGGCCGATTCGCTCAACCACATCAGGACCTAAATCGTGTTCAACAATCCCGCGAATATCATATTCTCGAAAAATTCCCATCCGGCTTTCTTTCCCTCCGAATCCTACCCAATCGGTCTCAATCGACCAAAATCGTCCTGAAGTCTGACGATATCATCTTCTCCCAGGTAGGGCCCATTTTGAATTTCAATAATTTCTAAAGGGATCCGCCCGGGATTTTCTAAGCGATGCGGAACTTCCTTGGCTATCCCTGTACTCATGCCAGCCTGCAAATCGTAGACTTCTTCGCCACGAGTCACTCGAGCCGTCCCTGCAATGACCACCCAATGCTCACTGCGTTGATGATGGAGTTGAAGAGAAAGCCGTTTTCCCGGAGCGACTTCAATCCGTTTTACTTTGTATCCTTTACCCTCTTCCATAACGGTATAGGAACCCCAAGGCCGATGCATCGTTCGATGTTCTAAATGTTCCGGGGCTCCCTGTTGTTTCAACAGATTGACGATGGCTTTGACATCCTGTGCACGATCCTTTGGACAAACCAGGGTGGCATCTGGCGTATCCACCACGACCATATTGTTGAGGCCAATCGTCGCCACGACCCTTCGATCCGCAAATAGCACGGAGTTGCGGCTCCCCAGATCTATAATATTCCCATTTCGGACATTTCCATCTTTATCCAGGGGGACCACTTCCTCCAAGCTACTCCAACTCCCCACATCCGACCAACCAAAGTCTATTGGTACAACCACGCTTCGAGAAGAATGTTCCATCACCGCATTGTCGATGGAAAGGGATTCGACTTTGGCATACACCTTCCGGAGGTAGGAGGCAAAATCTTCACTTCCCATTCGTCGCTTAATACCAGTCAACAACTTGGATAACGCCGGTTGATGAATAGCTATTTCTGATAATATCTGAGAAGCTTTCCAGACAAAAATCCCGCTATTCCAAAAATAGTTTCCAGATTGACAATAGCGCTTGGCAGTTGTGAAGTTCGGCTTTTCAACAAAGCGGCTAACCGAATAGCCGATAAATTCGCCTTTGGTCCCTACCTTCCGCCGCTTCAAAGGCTGAATATAGCCATAACCTGTCTCCGGACGAGTCGGCTGAATCCCAAACGTCACAAGATGCCCCTCCATCGCCAATTCACTCGCAAATTGGACGGCTCGCATAAACTTCTTGGAGGCCTTCACGACATGATCAGCCGGGACCACCACCATCACCGCTTCAGGATCTTGATGTATTAATTGTAGGGCGGCTAGAGCGATAGCCGGTGCGGTATTTCTTCCTTCCGGCTCAAGAATTACATTTCCAGCGATGTCATCTTTCCACTGATTGAGTTGGAGCTTGATGGATTCCGCTTGAAAAGCGTTGGTGACAATTGCCATCCGATTCGCCGGAATCTTTTGTAATAAGCGCTCAAAGGTCTGTTGTAGGAGTGTTCCTTCTCCCAATATTCTCAACAATTGCTTGGGAAATCGTTCCCGGCTCAATGGCCAAAACCGGGTACCACTCCCTCCGGCTAAAATCACTCCATAGACATGAGCATTCATAATTTTTTCCTAAGAAGCGTTTCAACTAGTCCAATGACCAGATAGAAGACCATACTCATTTTGGTAATAGGTTATACACTCACACCTAATATTCTCGGATCTTGGCATTCAAAAATACAATAAATACTTGTGAGGCTACTGAGGGCTTTTCACAGCCAAAATTCTATCGATAAATTCCCGAACAGCTCCATCACCTCCATTTTTTTTGCAGACATAATGCACAACCTGACGGACTTGCTCTACACAATCTGCAGGAGCTGCGGCATATCCCACAGCTTTCAAGGCCTCCACGTCATTCACATCATCCCCAATGTAGGCCATTTGCGCAAAAGGAATCCCGTACTTTTCAGACAAATGACCAAGGACCGCCACCTTATCCTTAGCTCCCTGAAAGACTTCGGGAATGCCCAGCTTTTTTCCTCGGCGAGCGACGATTTTGGTATTTTCCATTGTAATGATAGCGGTGATCAACCCTTGGGCCTGTAGGAGTTTAATCCCCATGCCATCACGGGTGTGAAACTTTTTCAATTCTTCTCCTGATTCCCCATAATACATACCGGCATCGGTCAGAACCCCATCCACATCTGTGGCAAACAGTCTCAGCGCTTTTAAAACTTTCTCCGGCTTACTTAACGATCGGGGAGAATTCTTTTTTTTGAGAGACCTTACGGTTTTTGCCCCTTTCGATAAAGTAGCGATTGCTTGGCTTTTTCTCACCGGTTCATGTCTACCTTTCTATTTCACATTTCATATCCAGTTAGCCTGATGATACGCCTAAGCTTAAGGCATGCCTTCCGTTAAGACCACAGGAGGGATAGAATACAAACGCAGCCAACCTCAAAAACCAATGGTCCCATGATAGTATTATTCTCGCAACCCAGCTTTGCAAAAGCGTCCAAAGAGAAAGATCACCGGTGAAAACTAAAATCGGATTCCTCATGATCCTAGCTCTTTGTTCCAGTCTTCTTGGCTGTTCATCTCCACAATCTCAGGAAAGACTGGACACCGTATTCTGTTGGCTACGCCCCTCTTGCCTTCCCTCTGAACTCCCATCCCCCAGCGAAGAAGCACCTCATGCCGAGATACCTTCAAACCCAATCAATTCATTCGTTTCCCCAGAAGAGTCTCAACCCATATCTCCGCAGATTGCTACTTCCGAAATTAAAGCTGTCTTGAACTGTCTAGCCTTTGCCAAAATTACGGTCACGGGATCCAACCCTGTTGTCAACATTTCATACATTGAACCCACAACAAAAGCCAACGGCGAGACATTAGCAAATCTTGCCAAGACTACCATTTACCAAGATATAGGAAAAGGATTACTCAAATATAAAGAGATCAGG
>JBDSHB010000113.1:0-3911 GCA_039918695.1 Nitrospirales bacterium
CGAGTTCATCAAAGGTATCCGGTTGAGGCGGGTACATCGTTGAGGGCTGGGAAAGGGAATCCGGTGGTTCGGGAGAAAGGGAGGCCGGCATGGAATCCATCAGAGTGTTTTTTGTCGAGGGGTGATCAAAATTACCTTACCCTTTCCTGAATACACTGTCCAATGTAAGTGATTACGCAGGCCATCGGAGGTCGAGCGTGTAAGGAAATTCCGGGCGAGAAGTATCTGGTGGTTCGGCATAGGGTCCGGCGGTATGACCAAAGGAATAAAATCTGGCCAAACGACGGCTTTCGGCTTCATAGGCGTTGACGGGGAAATGTTCAAAATTCCGTCCGCCCGGATGAGCCACATGGTACGTGCACCCGGCAACCGCCCGCCCGGCCCATTGATCGTAAATATCGAAAGTCAGCGGTGCGTCAACTCCGATCTTTGGGTGCAAACAGTTTGGAGGCTGCCAGGCCCGGTACCGGACGCCGCCGACCGTCTCTCCTTGCCGTCCAGTTGGTGTCATCGGTACGCGTTTGCCATTGCAGGCGATGATATAACGGTTTTCAGTTGAGCCGGACAGTTTGATCTGTAGACGTTCGACCGAAGAATCCACATATCGCACAGTGCCTCCAGGGGCTCCTTGCTCCCCCATCACATGCCATGGTTCCAGAGCCTGTCGAACTTCCATGACCAGACTGCCATAGTTGATCGAACCAAAGACCGGAAAACGAAACTCCAGGTGAGGCGCGAACCAGTCTTCCTGCAGCTCGTACCCGGCGCGGTTCATCTCATGGATGACCTCATGGAGATCCTGAGCGAGGAAGTGGGGGAGCATAAAGCGATCATGAAGTTGTGTGCCCCAACGAACAAGATTCCCTTGATCCGGAGATTTCCAAAAACGGGCCACGAGCGCAAGAAGCAGAACCTGTTGAGCCAGACTCATGCGTTCATGGGGCGGCATTTCGAAGGCCCGGAATTCCACCAACCCGAGCCGACCCGTTGGGCCATCCGGCGAATAGAGTTTGTCGATACAAATTTCCGTGCGATGCGTATTCCCCGTGACATCAATGAGCAAATTTCGAAAGATCCGATCGACCAACCATGGAGGTGGCGGCGCTCCGATGTTGGGGGCGGGGACCTGGGCAAATCCCAGTTCCAGTTCATACAAGGAATCATGACGGGCTTCATCGATGCGGGGAGCCTGACTGGTTGGGCCGATGAAGAGACCGGAAAAAACATAGGAAAGGGAAGGATGACGTTGCCAGTAGGCGATCATGCTGCGCAGGAGATCGGGTCGACGCAGAAAGGGGCTGTCAGCAGGGGTGCTGCCTCCCATGACCACATGATTGCCTCCCCCGGTTCCCGTGTGTCGTCCATCCAACATGAACTTTTCCGTGCCCAATCGACAGAGCCTCGCTTCTTCATAGATGGCCGTGGTAATCGCGACCATGTCCGCCCAATTTTTTGCGGGGTGGATATTCACCTCGAGCACTCCAGGATCGGGAGTGATCTTTAAGACGTTTATGCGAGGGTCATAGGGGGGCGTGTAGCCTTCCAAGTGAATAGGCTGGTTCAATTCCGCAGCGGTGTCCTTAATGACGGCGACCAGGTCAAGATAATCTTCAGCCGATTCCAGAGGCGGCATGAACACGCAGAGATGCCCGTTGCGAGGTTCCACCGTGAGAGACGCGCGGACGACACCTCCTGCGCCGACACCGCTCTTTTGTCCCATGATGACTTGAGCCGGTTCATGTTGCCCGGCTTCTCCCTGTTGTTTTTGAAGCCGTTGTTTCTGAAGGGCGGATTCCTGCATCGGTTCGGGTAATGGCCCTCGTATATCGAATGGGTCCGTCGGAATAATGTAGGGATAGTCTTTGTGATCAATGACCGGTAATGATGGCAAGGGCAATCGGAAACCGATCGGCGAGTCACCCGGGACCAAAAACAGGTGCTGACTACGTGTGGTCCACGTGGCGGTGACCCATCGTCGCTGCCCGTCCTTGGCATTCCAGCGTTGCAAGGGAAGGACATAGCCTGCCGGTTTGCCCAGGCCACGTTCATACACCTTGGCGAGTCGGGCGCGGGCCATGGGGTCGTCGAGGTTATTAGTGGCCGGTTCGAGATTTTCCGGCAGCTTGCGTTCCTGACCGATGAAATGCCAGGGATCTTCATAGACTGGGTGAATGGTCTTGGTGCCAACCTCTACCCGTTTGGCGATTCCCTGAATTAAGTGGTTGGCATCATCAGCGGAGACCTCCGAGGCCTGATTCTCTTCGGCAAAGAGTTGGTCCTCCTGCCAGATCGGTTTTCCATCCTGCCGCCAATAGAGGCTAAAGGCCCAGCGTGGCAATGGTTCGCCGGGATACCATTTCCCCTGGCCAAAGTGCAAAAGTCCTCCAGGGGCGAAGCGCTCCCGTAAGCGTTTGATGAGATTCGCCGCCAACGGCCGTTTCGTGTCACCGACGGCCTCGGTATTCCATTCAGGAGCATCAGGATGATCAATGGAGATAAAGGTGGGTTCTCCTCCGATCGTAAGCCGTACATCGTTGCCCCCCATTTCCTTATCCAGGCGTTGTCCAAATTGATCAATCGCCTGCCATTGTTCCTCTGTGTAGGGCTTAGTCACCCGTGGCGTTTCAACAATACGGGTGACCGACATCTCATGAGAAAACGTCGTTTCGCAAATCTCCATGACTCCACTAATAGGCGCAGCGGTCAGAGGGTGAGGCGTGCAGGCCAGAGGAATGTGCCCTTCTCCGGCCAACAGGCCGGACGTGGCATCCAGTCCCACCCACCCGGCTCCAGGCAGATAGGCCTCTACCCATGCGTGAAGGTCTGTGAAGTCCCGATCGGCACCAGATGGACCATCCAACGATTTCACGTCGGCGACGAGCTGAATCAAATAGCCGGAGACGAATCGACTGGCAATGCCAAGGTGGCGAAGGATCTGGACGAGGAGCCAACCGGTGTCCCGGCACGACCCACGGCCCAGTTCCAGAGTCTCATCAGGGGTTTGCACGCCGGGTTCCATGCGGACGACATAGTCGATTTGAGATTTGAGTTGTTGATTGAGACCCATTAAAAAGGGAACGGTCGGATCTCCGTGTGGCCTGATGAAATGTTGCAGCCATTCTTGTAGTCGGGGGCCTGGGATTTCTTTGACCAAATACGGCAGCAGGTCCTCTTTGACCAGGGGATCATAATTGAAGGGAAGTGTCTCGGCGTCAGGCTCCAGAAAAAAATCAAAGGGGTTATAGACGACCATGTCGGCCACAAGGTCGACTACCACATGAAATTCCCGAACCTTTTCAGGGTAAATAATCCGTGCCAGATAGTTGCCGTGAGGATCCTGTTGCCAGTTCAGGAAATAACCGGTTGGCTCAATCTTGAGTGCGTAACTCAGAATGAGAGTCCGGCTATGAGGAGCCGGCCGCAGCCGGATGACGTGAGGTCCCATCTGAACGAGCCGATCATAGCGATAATGAGTTTGATGATTGAGTGCGACGTGGAGTGCCATGAAGAATTAAGAGCCGATCGAATACCTGTGTTGGTGAAAAGGAAAGGGGAAGAATGCCATGACCATCTTCACATGACCGATGGAAGAATCTTAACACTCTCCCCATTAGTTTTGCATCATTACTCTTCCGATGAACCATTTCCGTAAATCATCGAATCCCCAAGTCATGACATGCGTTGAATGATCATTTTCCTGTTGTTGAAATTGCCATTGTGTCGGTAGCCTGTGCTACACTCAACCCCGTAAATTGCGGTGAAATTGTCTTATTGTCCAGGGGCTACTGATCAAAGGATAGGGTTGTGAAATCGTTATTTGACCGCTATCAGATGAAATCAGGTTTCGATGAAATGTTTGAGTCGTCAGGCGTTCCGCGTCGTCATTATCGTCGTCTCGTCGAACGGTTACG
>JBDSHB010000114.1:0-6118 GCA_039918695.1 Nitrospirales bacterium
ACGGTTAAACACCTCTGGTCTTTGAGCCCACACCATCTGAACCCGGGAAGATACAAAAATCCCCTGTGAGTTTGACCCACAGGGGAGAATGCTCAACCGTTTACTCTTTAATCGTCCGTTATTTAAACCGACGGTCAAATTCTTTCACGACTTCATTTGTGAGATCTAACCCATCTCTACTGTACAGCACAATCTTGAGCGTATTTTCGCTTCCTTTATCAATGACGATATCGAAGCCATGGCGTGCGGCGACGGCACTTGTGGCTTCTTCAATTTTCTTCATATATTCCTGAACCAGGTCTTTTTGCTTTTGGCCGAGTTCGGTCTGGAAATCCTGACCTTGTTTTTGCCAGGCCTGATACTTTTGGGCAAACCGTTCTTGTTTGCGTTTTTGCTCTTCTTCATTCAGTTTGGAGTCCTTGATCTCTCCAGCTTTGAGTTCCTCCTGAAGGGCCTCTAATTCTTTTTGATCATTTTTCATCACGGTTTCTCTGGCTTGGGCATGTTCTTTTAACGCCGCCAGGGCGCGGCCTCCCGCCTTCGATTTTTCAATCACCGCCTGAGGATCAATGACACCCACGCGGAAGGACTCTTTTCCAGCGGCAAGGGCATGCTGGTCCAAAGCTCCACCCAGGATACAGATGCCGGTGATGAACAGGATCCCCACAATTTTTGTCAAACCATTTACACACATCTTATTCATGCTTTTCCCTCTAGCGTTTAAAGGATGATCCTCTCATTGGGCCACAGTAGCCGAAGAGTCAGGAATTATTGGTAAACCAAATGAGAGTAACGACGGTAGGCGGAGCTGTCAAGAGTCGCAACTGCCTTGTGGGTCACCGGTATTGCCGTTATGAATGGCCCTCATTTTTTCTTCTGCTGAAGCGCAGAACACGTTGGCATTTCATGAAGAGAAGACCGAGTTTTGACATATTCCGAAGGGTTTAGCTGGGTACTTAGATTTAAAGGGTCTGATGTCGGGGTGTGAAATTTTGGCTGGGTTTCGTAGTGGAATCATTTCGGTTGTTGTCAGAACTGTTGCGCAGGTGCCCCCGGCCAGTGCATCTGCGTGAAGAGTTAGGACTTACTGCTTGATGAAGAAGACGCCCCGGATCCCGTGGAGGTACTGGAATTGGAAGATGTCCCCGATCCCGATCCCGAAGCTGATGAACCTGATCCCGAAGTTGAACCTGATCCCGTAGACCCGGTAGAAGATGTAGAGGGTGCTGGTGTGGATGTTGTTGAACTGGACCCACTTTCAGAGTTGGTCGAGCTGGTCGAGTTGGTCTTGCTGTCGGTTTTAGATTCAGGCGTGCTGGTGTCAGCGGGTTTCCCTTTGTTCTCCGATTTACTCTCTGGCTCTTTGAATTTGTCCGAGTAGTCCGTGACATACCATCCCTTTCCCTTGAACATGATGGCTGGAGCTGAGATGACTTTTGTGACGGGTTCGACTTTGCCACAACCACAGGATAATTGATCGCAGGTTTGAATGGGAGGATCGGACATTTTTTGCTGAATTTCAAAACGTTTACCGCTACCGGTGCATTGATATTCATAAATGGGCACGGGATACCTCCAGAGAGTAAACGTCAATTAAAGGGATTTGTAACCATATGTTCATAAGGATAAGGCTGATTCTGTTCAGGTCAAGGTTTCGTGATGATTGAATTGTGGGAAAACTAATCCCTGGACGGGGAGAGGTTGGCTACTCAAGTTTAGCCACGGCCTTGGCCAGGTGGTGTAATCCCTCCTCAATCACCTCTAATGTTCCGGTATACGAGAATCGCAGATGCGTGGGACTCCCAAATGGTTCTCCAGGGACGCACGCCACTTGGGCTTCTTTGAGGAAAAAGTTGGCAAAAGCCAACGGTGTGGATAAGGATTCTCCCTGAAAGCGTCGGCCCAGGAGTTGAGCAACGCTGGGAAATGCATAGAAGGCGCCTGAAGGCATAGGACAGTGAATGCCCGGGATCCGATTTAATCCTTCAACAATGGCCTTTCGTCGAATATCCAACTCTTTCACCATGTGTTGAATAAATGCATCAGACTTTCGGAGAGCCCCAACTGCCGCCTTTTGCGAAATGGAGCTGGGGTTGGAGGTGCTTTGGCTTTGAATGTCACCCATGGCTTTGACCAGCTTCTCTGGGCCGGCGGCGTACCCAATCCGCCATCCTGTCATGGAATAGGTTTTTGATACCCCATTCACAATAATGGTGTTCCTGGCGATGTCCGGGCCGAGCGACGCAATGCTGTGGTGTTGATGCTGGTCGTAAATCATTTTTTCGTAAATTTCATCAGAGATGATGAGCAGGTTATGTTGGAGGGCCAATCGGGCAATGCCCTCCAAGGTCTGTCGATCATACATGCTGCCGGTTGGATTGCACGGAGAGTTCAGAATGATCGCTTTCGTGCGATCGGTCACTGCGGCTCCCAGCGCCTTCACGTCAATGGCATAGCCTGAGGATTCGGAAGTGGGGAAAAAGACAGGTTTGGCATCGGCCACGAGTACTTGTTCGGGATAAGGGACCCAGTACGGAGCGGGAATGATGACTTCGTCTCCAGTTTCAAACAAGGCCAGCGCGATATTAAATAATGTGTGTTTGGCCCCACATGACACAAGAATTTGGGATCGCGAGTAAGTTAAACCCTGGTCCCGCTGGAATTTTTCAATGATGGCCTCTTTTAAATCATCAATGCCTGTTACGGCCGTGTATTTGGTAAATCCGGTGCGAATGGCTTCGTAGGCGGCTTCTTTGGCCTCTTCGGGAGAATCTAAAGAAGGTTCTCCTGCTGTAAAATCAAAGACCTGCTGCCCTTTTGCAACCAGGGCTTTCACCGTTGCGGAGAGTTGCAAAGTGGGGGAGGGGGTAATGCGGGTCGTTCGCGAGGCAAGGTTCATTGGGCATTTCTCCGTAATCGATCCTGGAGCCATACGGCAACCTCGGGATGAAGGAAATGGTGGAGGGGACCACCAACCGAGGCGACCTCCTTAACCATGCTGGAAGTGAGATACGAATATTCCTCACTCGACATCAGAAAGACCGTTTCCAGGTTAGAATCAAGTTTTCGGTTCAGCAGGGCCATTTGAAATTCATGTTCGAAATCCGACACGGCTCTGAGTCCCCGGATAATGGCCAAAGCCCCTCGTTCCCTTACGTAGTTCACCAGTAACCCATCAAACGGTTCAACCGTGACTCCCTTCAGGTCGCTCGTGGCGATTTTAGCCAATTGTACTCGTTCGTCCAGGTCGAACAAGGGGGCTTTTCGAGGGTTGGGTGCGACGGCCACGACCAACTGCTCGACCAACCTGAGGCTTCGAGCAATGACGTCGGTATGCCCTCGGGTGATGGGATCAAAGGTGCCTGGATAAATGCCAATGGTCATAGGGCAGAATCTTTTTCGGTCTGGGGCACGGGTCGGTAAATCGTGAAGGCGGTATCCCCATAGCGAGCGGTTCGGATGAGCGACCAATTTCCAAGGGGAATCGGGGGTGTGGTTTTATGGAAATGTTCATAAATGATTCGACCGGTCGGGGCCATGACGTCCGCTTCCTCTAAGTAATGTAAGATCTGTTGAACATCCGGGGCCCGGTAAGGCGGGTCCATGAATATCATGTCAAACGGACGCCATCCTACCAAAATTGAATTTTGTATGGCGAGTGACACATCCTCAATGAGAACCCGGCTTGATGAGGCGATCTGGAGTTGGGTCAGCATCTGCTGAATACTCGCCCCAGCCAAAGGGTTTTGCTCAACAAAGAGCGCCTTAGTTGCTCCACGGCTTAGGGCTTCCAGTCCCACCGCTCCTGTCCCCGCGAACAGATCCGCCACAGTGGCATCCTGGATCTGCCCACCCAGGATGGAAAACAGCGCTTCCCGCGCTCGCTGGGAGGTCGGACGGGTGGTTCGCCCAGGAAGTGTAGGGATGGTTCGACCTTTAAATTGTCCTGCAACGATCCGGATTGAAGGTGGTTTCATGGCGAGTGGACGATATCATAGTTTTGGAAACCTCAACAATCTCAATATTAGAGTGGGGAAAATGGTTTTTGACGGGGTAAAAAACAGCTGCGTATAGTTCAATCCGTGTTCGTATGGCATACCCTGGCATGACGAGTATGAATGACGCAAAACTCAAAAAAGGGATTCAATCCTGGCCTGAAATGGAACGCCCACGCGAACTCCTCCTAAGCAATGGCGCCCAGGGATTATCAGATGCGCAGCTGGTGGCCATCCTCTTACGAATTGGTCGACCCGATTCCTCGGCTGTAGATGTGGCATTAGACCTCCTGACCCGCCTTCAGGGACTGCGAGGTTTAGCCAATCGAAGTTTGCAAGAGCTGTGTGTTGTCCCGGGTATTGGTCCCGCGAAAGCCGCCCAGATTCTCGCAGCGGTTGAGTTGGGAAAACGGGCATTAGCGATCCCGTTAACGGCAGGATTACGAATTCATCACAGCCAGGATATTTATCAGCACTACTACCCTTTGTTGCGAGACCTTCGGCATGAGGTCTTTAAGGCACTGTTGTTAGATGCCAAACATGGGCTTATTCGAGATGTCACCATTTCCGAGGGAAGTTTGACGGTGAGTATTGTTCATCCGCGGGAAGTGTTCAACCTGGCCGTACGGGAATCTGCGGCGGCAGTCATCTTTGTTCATAATCATCCAAGTGGTGACCCTCAGCCAAGCGAGGAAGACCATGCCTTGACCCGTCGACTCATGGCTGCAGGGGAAATATTGGGAATCCGGGTATTGGATCATATTGTTATTGGAGATGGGCGCTATGTGAGTTTTGCGGACGAAGGGTTTCTGCTTTCCTCGGCAACCACATTGGATCGTTGATTGCCCCAGGTTCCTTCTCTGGATTTCCTTGGTCTCTCCGTTTTCCCACCGCTGGTTCAATCCTTTGTTTGAGTAGCTTTTCATGAGAATTTCATGGTAGAAATACTGTGGTGTTATATGGTTTCTGCTTGGAGTGTCCTCATGTTTTTTAAATTCCTGCGTTCATAAGGATCAGATATGGCATCCATCACTCAAAAGGAAGTCGAACATGTTGCCCAATTAGCCCGTTTAGAACTAACTGAGGCCGAAAAACCCATGTTTGCGGAACAACTGAATCATATTTTAGCGTATGTGGATCAATTGCAAGGGGTATCGACGGAAGGCGTCCCTCTCACGGCTTCGGTCGCCAATGAGGAACCGGTGTTACGTGAGGATAGCCCACGCGAATGTTTGTCCGTGGAAAAGGCGCTGGCCAATGCCCCAAATTCACATAATGGATTTTTTGTGGTCCCGAATATTTTAGTGAAATAAGGGCGACACGATTAACCAAAAACGCTCGTTCTGAGCATGACTAAGAAAAATTAGGATTTAATATGTATCGACAATTGTTACGATGTAAAATTCACCGGGCGACCGTTACCGATTCCAGTCTCGACTATGAGGGTAGTTTAACGATTGACGAAGACCTCATGGATCGAGCGGGAATCATGTCCTATGAAGCAGTGATGGTATCCAATTTGAATAACGGAGAGCGGTTTTCGACTTACGCGCTCCCAGGTGCCCGGGGCAAAGGTGAGATCATTTTAAATGGTCCCACTGCCAGGTTGGGGGTGATTGGCGATAAGGTCATTATTTTTTGTTATGAATTATTTAATGACGAAGAAGCCAAGCGGCACGTCCCTCAAATTATCCAGGTCGATCATCAGAATAAAGCAAAATAACCAATCCCGTATGAAACGGGTTGCTCCGGTTAAAGGCCTTTTTCTTTCCATCTCCTTATTTATCCACTGATCCCAGATTCGGGTTTGTATGTCTCTATTTAAACTTACGCTAAAAGAGCTTCAAGGTAAATTTACCGCCGGCGAGGTTAGTGCTGTGGATATCGCCAGGTCCTATTTGTTGCGGCTCACTCAAGTAGAACCAAAAATCAAAGCCTATATTACCCTGACACCCAAAGATATCCTGCTTCAGCAGGCCAAAGCGATTGATGATGGGTTAAAAGCCTGGCGAAAAACACAGCCGCTCATGGCCATGCCATTAGGCATTAAAGATAATATTTGTACAGAAGGGATCCGGACGACTTGTGGATCTCGTATGTTGGAAAATTTTGTTCCTCCGTAT
>JBDSHB010000115.1:0-2948 GCA_039918695.1 Nitrospirales bacterium
CAATAACCTTTCTCTTGCTGAACATCCGGTCCTATGTATCGTAATCCCTGTGAGTGGGGAGAGAGATGTTCGAACTGTATGGTATCCCAAAGGTGTTCACGGCCAGCTTGCTTGTATGGTTCAAATATTTCTATGGTATCCAACTGAGGAGGGCGCAATTTTTGTGTTGGACTTTCCCTTCGCAGGTCGACGTGCGCAAACACACATTTATGGAGTAATCCTCGATGATCCGACCATGTTTTGCTGTTGATATTGATAATGTCTTAGGCCGCGCGGAGCCAGAAGTCCAGCGGTTATTCCAGGAATTGACCGGAAGGTTATGGCCTGTGGGTCTGTATGGGAGTGCCGGTGGATTAGATGCTAGCCACTTAGCGCCTGAGCTTCTTGAGGAGATTTTCTCCAGGTTTCACCAGGAGTCTATCCCACGGTTACCTTTGTTTCCTGGGGCAAAACTGGCCTTGACACTCATACATCGTTGTTATCGGATCATCATCGTGACGGCCCGGCGTCCGTATTCACGACCTCAGACTCTTCATTGGTTAGAGGAGCATGGTCTTCCTTTTGATGCGCTGTATCACACTGAAGCGAAAACCGACATTCCCGAATCGATCACAGCCGCGATTGACGATCATCCTCACCATATTCAGGCATATCGTGCTCTCGACAGACAAGTCTTTGTAATGGATCAACCCTGGAATCGTGATATTCCCCATTCTGATGTCATTCGTGTGACCGGCTGGGATGGACTCCTGCAGTGGTTACATGTCCGACATCTTCAGCAATGGCCAAAAGACATTCCGGAGTCTCCTTCCTTTCGACAGTTGTTCTCCTCTCATCTCAATGTTCCTTCCTTGACGGCGGCGGGTGTTTCGACGGGATTCGCAAAACCATAAGCGTGTGATCGTTGGTCCGTGCAGGAAAGGTTTTTGAAAAATTGCCGATAGAGGTCAGTAGTTCTTTGTTGTTGGGAATCGGTTTTGCCCAGCCCAATTTCTGATCTCGCGTTTAGTCAATTCAAGGAATACTGATGATGACTCTGCCTATCCACACGGTTCTGCTTGTTGATGATAATCCCGATGACTGCGAAATTGTGAAAGAGGCATGGGCCGAGATCCCGGTTGGACAGGAATTGCGGTGTGTGAATGATGGCACCGAATTGCTGGATTACTTGTACCGCCGCGGTCTATTTTCGAAGAGAAAATGCACGCCACGTCCCAGTGTGATTCTCCTGGATTTAAATATGCCTCACATGACCGGAGGGGAAGTTCTCACTGAAATCAAAAAGGATCCATCTCTGGCATGTATTCCCATTGTGGTGTTGACCACGTCAAAAGCTCCAAAGGATATCTTTTACACCGCCGGTATGGGGGTGAATGGATACATCCAAAAACCCAATTCCTATACCGGGTATCTCCAGATGTTTAACAATTTGAGAAAGCACTGGGCGGAAGTTCTTGAACAGCCATTGGCGGGAAGTGGTGGGGATTGCTCCGCCAATGTCGCCTGGTGTTAAAAGTCGGTATCGTGCGGTATTCGGCATTTTCCCAGCCAAACCTAGGTGTCTTTTCTTTCTTCTCTCTTCGTCCCATGTGGGCGCTCACGCTCTAGATTGGTTTTTCCCCTTTCCTCTGGTCATGGCCCGGTAGGTGAAGAATCTTGAACGGAAAGACACTCATTGAGGGCACTTCGTCTAAGCGCTTTCTCCTCTTTTGGTCATTCTCACTCTTCTTTCCCGGGGGCCCGGTTTTCAATACTTCTGAGCTAAAGTAGGGTCATGAATGTACGCTTTGCCCAGATAAGAGTTTTCGGCTTTCGCCCCCCTCAAGTTCCCTCCTCAACAACCGACACTATTCTATATTGATTGACGAGTAGTGATAACGGGAGATCCACCTGTGTATTCATCCATACAGGGATCCTCTGGTTATTCATTGCGATTGAAAACCTTGAGGACAATGGAAAAAAACTATGAAAACACATTTTAGCTTCACGGGCGCAGTTGTCATGTTGGGAACAACACTGTTGACGACAAGTTTGGCCTATGAGGCATCTGAATATTTGATATTGACCCGTCACCGGGATTCCAATGGTCATTTACTGGCGGGGCCAACCCACCACCAATCGCAATCATCCGTGATTCAAAAAACGGTCGTTCCTGCTCAACCCCAGACTTTTGAACGGCGAAGTACGGAGTGGGGAATGAATGCCCAAGAGGTAAAACTGAATGAACCGGTGCAGCCGGTTTGGGAACTCCAAGCTCCGGTATTGGAGCCCTACGAGCAGCGGGTAGGGTATCGTCGTCAAATCGAAGGAATTGATGCGTTGTTAACCTACACATTTTATGAAGATCACCTTGCTCAGGCGAATTATCTCTTCGAACCGAAACATGATGATGCTGTAGATTATGTTCAAGATTTCCATGCGGTGGAAAAATGGATTACCCAGTCCTATGGTATGCCGACGTCAGTTCAGGAAATCTGGTTAGATTCGTTGTACCGATATGATCAAAGTCTCTGGGGACGAGCCCTGCTTCGTGGCCATCTGAAGATGGTGGCGGAATGGCGGAACGAGACTACGAATATTATTCTCTTGTTAGACGGTGGGGAGGATACGATAGGGTTAATGGCTGATTTCGATAGCGTAGTAATCATAGCTCCCGCTCCTATGGAAGCCAGGGTCATTGAGGAAAATCCTGTAATGCAAGACGTCTCCATTCGAGAAGCTTCTGTCAGCGAAGAGCATCCAAAGGAAGCTCCGCCAGTGGAAGAGATGCCAACTGAATCCATCTCCCAGGAACCTCACCCTGACACAAAGTTGTAAAATTCCCGTCGAGTTTCCAGTTTATTTGAAATATCCTTTAATGCCTCTATGGTTGACTCCGGTGAACCAAATTGCCTAACGGTAACGGGGCTTTCGTCGCTGCGATTCCGAGTAGAGGCTGAAACGTTGGC
>JBDSHB010000116.1:0-2849 GCA_039918695.1 Nitrospirales bacterium
CGACTGGCGGTTGGTTTGGAGAGGGTACGGATACTGGGGCCTGTGGTGGAAGGCTTGGTACCTCCATCTTGGCTGTTTGGCTTTCCGGCGTTGGTTGAGGTTCTGCAGGGGCCGCCGGGGGGCTCGAAACCTCAGGGGCGAATTTTGCCAACTGCTGATTCAAGATGGTGAGGACATGGGTCGCATCCTGAAGCCGTTGTGAGGCCTGATTCCGGGTCATTTGCCGGATGAGCTCACAGATGGCTTTCGGGACATGGTCCGGGAAGTCAAACACCGGGTCAGCCTGGTCAAAGGCCAGTTTCCCCATAATCGATGTCTTCGGAAGACCGGTATAAGGCACTCGCTTGGTGAGCATGTCGTACATCATGAATCCCAAACAGTACAAATCACTGCTGAGGGTCAGAAGCTCGCTCTTGGCTGTTTCCGGGAGCAAGTAGGGTAATGGTCTAAGTAACTCGGCGTCACAGTTTTTCAAGATGTCCATCAGGATCCAAGATAATCCGAGGTCCATGACTTTGATCTGGCCTTGAGGGCCTACTAGGACGTGTCCAGGATGGAGTGTGCCGTGAATAATGCCTTGAAAATGGATATGAACTAACACTTCCGCAATTTCACGCGCCAGCAGGAGCATTTTTTCGACTGAAAGAGGCCCTTCATTGTGAATGACGTGTTGGAGATTGGGAGCATCAAAAAATTCCATGCAGACGACAGGTGTGCCGTCCTGCTCTTCTACTTTGAAGATTTTAATGAGATTGGGGTGCTCTAATCGAAGGAGTGATTGGGCTTTTTCGATGAAGGCTTTCCCACGAATGAGCCGACCATTGATATGGGTATGATAAACCTTAATCGCCATTTCTTGCCGAAGTTCGAGATCATACCCATAGTAAATGGTACCGGTTTGCCCTTTGGCAATTTGTCCTTGTATTTCGATTTTTCCGGGCAACAGTTGTGAATTCATATGAAAAAACCTAACTGTTTTAAAGAACCTTTGTGAGAAGTGAAGACGTAAGGGTGATGGTTGCCCATTGAAACGAAGGCACACTTATCAATAAAAATGGGGAAATCTCGGACCCATGGAGTTCCTGCTCATCTTGTCGGAATACCGTTTGATTTTCTTGAATGGAGGGGATTCTTGATCTTTTGAAGTTTCGGATGCAGGTCACAAAAGGGAGGGGCGCTTCCCAGGATCGGCTGGCAGGAATAAGAGAAGCAACAGGGAATCAATACTTCCGGTCAGAGGGCTTTGAGAGCCTTTCCCACCTTCCGTAATGCTCTGAGGGCGGCCTCGAGATGTTCAAGCGAATGATCGGCTGTAACCGTGATTCGGAGGCGGCTGGTCCCTTTAGGGACCGTAGGAGGGCGGACAGCAGGAATCCACACTCCCTCTGCTCGTAAGTGTTGGCTCATCCGGACCCCGAGTTCCGGGTCGTTCACCATAATAGGGAGAATAGGGCTCTGAGTGTTGGTCAGTTGGAATCCCATGGCCACTAAGCCGTGATGCAAAAACTCCCGATTGCGCCAGAGTGTTGCTCTTCGTTGGGGTTCTTGTTGAATGATTGCCAGGGCTGCACTTGCTGCTGCGGCTATGGCTGGTGGTGGGGCAGTGGTATAGATAAATGAGCGTGAGGTATTGACCAGATAGGCCACGAAATCTTTCGGTCCGGCGACAAACCCGCCACTTGACCCAAGAGCTTTACTGAGGGTGCCCATCTGCAGGATGCGGCGGGGATCTAACCCAAAATGTTCTATCGTGCCTCGACCGGTTGCGCCCATGACACCTGTGCCATGTGCGTCATCAATGAGCAGGGTGGCACCATACTCTTCTGCCAATCTGGCAATCTCTGGCAGCGGAGCCACATCTCCATCCATACTAAACACTCCCTCAGTCAGAATGAGCGTCGAAGTCCGGGAACGTGGCTTTGCCAGAAGGCGCTTGAGATGGCTGACGTCGTTATGATGGAAGACCCGCAGTGTGGCCCGGCTGAGACGGCAACCATCAATCAGGCTGGCATGGCATAAACGGTCCGCCAAAATCAGGCTATCCGCCGTGGCAAGATTTGGGATGACTCCTAAATTGGTGGCATAGCCTGAAGAAAAGGTGAGAGCCGCCTCTGTATCCTTAAAGTGGGCCAATTCACCTTCTAAGACGTGATGAGGAGTGATATTCCCGGAAATTAATCGTGAGGCCCCAGATCCTACCCCAAATTTTTCGATGGCCTTTATGGCGGCCTCTTTTACCTCTGGATGGTTGGCCAGCCCAAGATAGTTATTGGAGGCAAAAAGGAGGACTTCCTGTCCTTCCACTGAAATGACCGGATTCGAGGGGGAGTTGATGAGAGATAATTCCCTCAGCAGGTGTTGTTGCGCTAAGGTCTGAAGGTCTTCTTTGAACATTGGGATGCCCACAGAGTCTTGAGATATAAGCTATGGAGCCCGTGTTCCACAGGTATTTCGTAATGCGATCAACCCTGTTACAATAAATGTTGACTTGAAAAAACCATAATGATTACCATGGTTTATTTACTTCCCCAGACAATAAAATTATCACAAATGGGGAATCCTTTTTGTTGGAGAGGTTTTTAAGGGAGTTTCCCGGGACGATGTCGTTCACCAGGTCTCGTCCAACGTCAAATTAACCAGAGGGTGAGAATCATGAAAATTACTGGTGCAGAAATTTTCTTAGAAGCATTAAAGCGTGAAGGCGTGAAAACCATGTTTGCCTTACCAGGCGGGGTGGTTCTCAAAATATTCGATGTCTTGCACCAACAAAAAGATATTCGGGTGATCCTGACACGGCATGAACAAGGCGCCGGGTTTATGGCCGTTGGATATGCGAAAGCAATGGGCAA
>JBDSHB010000117.1:0-3774 GCA_039918695.1 Nitrospirales bacterium
ACCTTTTACCATTGAGGAAAAGGCCCTACCTGTTCAGGTTTTGATGCGGGCGAACGACAAGAGGGGCCGGAAAGATCCGGCCCCTCTTCCCCTTAAAGAAGAACGACCTTCCCGACCTAAAAGGATGTCCCAATAATTGTGACAGAAAGCATCCAACTCAACATTGCTGGATGGAAATCCACCAATGAACCCATGCCTCGAAACATTGAACTTCTCCACTACAAACAGACACTTTTTCTGATATGGCTACTCTTGACCGGTTGCGCAGAACCACCAATCTCCCAATGGAACGCAGCCACCCAGGCCCTTGAAGACGCGAGAATGTCAGAAGCCGAACATTACGCGATTGAGAGATTCACTGAAGCAGAAACGGCGTATCAACAGGTCAAGCAAAATCTGGATCAACAGGGAGATCGGATACCCCTCTTTCGAAATTATGATCCTGCTATCACGATGTTGTCAGGAGTCTTCGACAACGCGACGCAAGCCAAAATGGAAGCCATCGCCAATAAAAAAGAGAGTAAAGCGAATGCCGAGGTGGCTCTCGCCTTTGCCAGACAGCATCTTCAAGACGTTCGTACACTACTGGCAGAAGTTTCCCCTCCCGCACCTGATCACGGGGAGCTGGACCAACTTCACCAAGCCTTTCAGGATACCGAAACGCTCCTAGCCGAAATCGAATCCATTATGACTCAAGAACACTTCATCGACGTGATGACCACCTCCCATTCCGTAGAATCTTTTGCCAGCCGAATTCAAGCACAGATTATTTCTGTCAAACTGCTTGCCGCAAAGCGACATGTTTCATGATGGAGAAGAAAATAATCACTCCGCCCACCAGGTTTCAGTCGGCCTGGCGTTGGCGCTGGATGACCACGGCCATGCTGGTCCTGCTTCCAGCGTTGGCGTTTGCCTGGTGGGGACACACAGGGTATCCCGAGACCTTTCCCTCTCTGGTCGAAGATCTGGACCGACAAGCCCGGGCCAACGATGCAGAGGCCTTATTTCCTGATCGTTACCAACAATTTCATCACCATGTGCTGGAACTCCGTTCTCAGTGGCGGAGGGAAGCCAATCACTGGTGGACAAACGGCGATGGAGAGACCTTCAACCAGAAGTATCAACAACTGGTGGAAGAAGGCTCCCTGCTGATTGAAGCCTCTAGCCAAAAGGGTACAGCTCTTCGCTCGGAGGTCAAGGAACTCCTTCAACCCGAACAGGCACATCTCACACGATTGCGTGAACTGTCCCACCTGTTCGATCTGGAGGACGACGACATGCTTGCACTTTCCCGAGCAGAGGGACTGTTAGAAGAAAGTCTCTTGCGATTAGAGCAGGGACAATACCGGCAGGCACGGGCAGCCGGAGAACAGGCCCTTGAGCATCTTCGCCGCGCGGAAACCCACGCACTTGCTCAGATGAATCGCTACAGAAACGATGTCCAAATTACGCTCTGGGAACAATGGGTTACGGACACCATTCAACGATCAACCGAGACAGCCGGCACAGCGATCATTGGGCTCAAGGCTTCTCGTCGCCTACTCGTCTACCAACGTGGCCGCATCATTGCCGACTATCCGGCACGCCTGGGATTTTCAGGATTGGCAGACAAGCTCTACGAGGGAGACGGCGCCACGCCGGAAGGCCAATTTCATGTGATACACAAAAAAGACGGATCGGGGACCAAATACTATAAAGCCTTATTATTAGATTACCCCACGGTGGCCCACCAAAAGCGCTTCCAAGATGCACAAGCCAATGGCCTCGTTCCAGAGGATCGGTCCATCGGCAGTCTGATTGAAATTCATGGGGAAGGACCTAATAACGAAAATGCCACCAACGGCTGTATTGCTTTGGAGAATTCAACCATGGATGACGTATTTGATCTGGCAAAAATCGGAACGCCTGTCACCATCGTAGGGGCACTGAACCAAGACAATGACGTCGTGAACTCCTTACACCAGATGGAAGCGCATATTCAGGAACGGAATGAACGGTGGCACACCCTCCCCACCCTTGCAGCCTCATTCACCGGCACAGAATAGAATGACCTCCTTCATGACCCCCCACTCACGCCTGACGCTTCTGCTGAGCCTGCTCGTCGTGCTGACAACGACACTTGGGGCCTCACGCCCCCCCGCTCCAAAGCGCACCACAACGGTGGTCCCGGTGACGGCGCAACCCCAGGAAGAAAACATCCCGTTTTATCCTTCCGCTCCCGGCCTCCTCGCCACGGCACCAAAGGGCCTTTACCTCGTGGTCGATACTGCTCAAAATCGGATGTCCCTTCGAAAGGGCAATCGAATCCTCTACAGTGCCGTGGCTTCAACCGGCAGCGGGGCGCGGTTGCAGGATCCCCGCAATCCCGGCAACGGATGGGTGTTCGACACTCCGCGTGGGGTCTTTACCATTTCCAGTAAAATCAAAAACCCGGCATGGAACAAACCAGATTGGGCCTTCATTGAAGAAGGGCAACCCATTCCAACCAAACCCAAAGACCGGATTGAAACCGGCGTGCTGGGGGACTATGCCCTCGGCTTCGGCAATGGGTATTTCATCCATGGCACGCTGTATACGCGAATGCTGGGCACCAACGTCACCCATGGCTGCATCAGACTTGGAGATGAACCGCTTGAATATGTCTTTCACCACGTGCCCCTTGGCACCACTCTGATCATCTATTGAAACGCCTCAAATCTTCCTTCACCCCCTGGCCTCTCCAACCACCCGGCTCCTATCTGGTGTGGATGCTTCTTCTCACGCTTGTCCTGGGAGAAGCCTGTTCTTCCCAGAGCGGGGCTCAACCGAAAACCACTTCTCATCCCGTTGAACAAGAGCTGCAAATGGCCAAAACCAAATCTCTCTATGCCATCGTCGATACCGACAAGAACATCGTATTGCTCAAAGCCCGTGGCATCCCCCTGCGCACATTTCCACTGACACGCGCCGAGTGGATCGGAGCCCCTCTCACCCACTCAACCGTGCTTCATCTCCATTCGAAAGACCCATCGGTCTCCACCCTCCCCATTTCCCCTCCATCAGATTCTTCTCCGGACTCTCCGCCGGAAGATCCCATCACTCCGTTAACCGTCAACAATATGCCCAACCGCTATGAGCTGATCTTTCAAGAATCCCTGACTATTTTGGTACAACCGTCTCACCTCCCCTCCTTTTGGGCAAACATGGGGCACCAAATAGCCGGCTGGGGGCGGCGAGTCACAGCGAGAATTGGCACCTGGGGCGGGTCCCACCAATATCTCGTACTCTCCCTTGATCCTGTTGAAGCCCAAGCCTTGTATTGGGCGGCCATCCCGCCCATGACGTGTCTGGTAATTCCGGGAAACCCCACAGCCCCATAAAACCCGCCTTCTCATTCAGCCATCAATGTTTCGCCTCCAACCAGGACATGGAGATCCGACGACTGTATCGCCAAAATAGGAAAACTCAGAATCTACCAACTGCCCCGGCATTGAACAGAAAGAGGGGCAGGACAATCCGAAGGATTGAAGATGGAATACAGGACAACAAAGGAAACGGGGACATAAAAATCAACAACCGGAGAACAGGAACACCAAGCAGGCAGGAAGCGCATCAACCAAAACGGCTGGGGGAGAACAGCACCGGGTGGGAAAATCCCCTTAGCTTGGAACGGCACAAAAGTCGGAGGGAGAGAGGATACGTTACGGAGATGCTTGAAATTCAAGCATGTTCCAAACGAATGAACAGGCTTGCACTCGTGATGGGGACGGCTACTCTTTCAACACGACAAACAAT
>JBDSHB010000118.1:0-3429 GCA_039918695.1 Nitrospirales bacterium
CCTCCACCCATTCCCAGACATTCCCGCTCATATCATACAGGCCGAAGTTATTATGTTTTCGCCGCTTATCTTCACCAACCTCGGCCGTGCGACTCCCAGAGTTTGCCGCATACACGGCATACTCGCCGAGCTGCGATTCATCGGATGTGCCGGACCAGGCCTCCTGTTTGTGGCCGCTACGCGCAGCATATTCCCATTCGGATTCTGAGGGTAGCCGATATCCTTTGCCAGTCTCCGCGGAAAGCCAGGCCGCATACGCCTTAGCATCTTCCCATGAGACATTGATGATGGGTGGCTGCCCACGCCCCCACCCTTGATCAGGTGGAATCTCGCTCCCTGTCGCAATGGCAAACCGGTCGTATTCGTGAAAGGTGACTTCATGTTTGCCCATAGCGAACGGTGGGACAGTGACCCGCGCACGGGCTTGCGCCATCCCTCGCCTAATCCCTCCACATCCCCCTGCCGATATGGGCCACCGGGAATGGGCACCATCTCCGGTGGCACATGAATACTGACGACCAACGATCGGATTTTGAGTCGTGCCTGTTCCATGTTGTAGCCATTTTGCCATAGCCAGGTGACCCCACCCAACAGCAGCAGGACAACAAGCCCGCCCCCCATCCACACCTGTCTGGCCCGCCGGCTGGTTTCCAGAAATTCTTTCGTGAGCCCCCCGGCGTTCGCACCGGCTTGTTGAAAATCGTGATATTCCCGCCCCGTCGCCAACCCGCTGAGCCAGGGCTTCCCCATGGCGGCCCATTTCTGCGCCCGGCTTTCCAACAACGTGCGATCTATGAGCACCTTTTTGTGTGTCTCCACATAATCCTTCAAGGCGGGCCAGGCCTCGAAGAGTTTTTCATGGCTGATCGAGACCGTGGCCTCCTCCCCTTCGCCTTCGGTCCGAAGCAGCCGTTCGGATATCAACAGGTCGACCACACGACCCAGGTTCTCCCTAAACCCGGCTTTGAGCGGACGGTTGCGCGTGGGGATGCCCTCTTCTTTGTGAATTTTTACGAGGGTTTGAAAGATGGCGGCCAACCCCTGTTCGGGTTTCATTCCCAGTGTCTGCTTGATCGTTGCTTCCACCGTTTTGGCATGCGCGGCAATCGCCCCTGCGACTTCTCCAAGCTCGTCATAGGCCGATTCGGATAGCTCCCGATCCTTGCGCCGTTGAAAAAGTTGGTCGAGCACAAAGGCCAACATGGGAAGACTGGTTGATTCGCCCACGCTGTCCGCCGTGTCATGAATGAGCCGGTGCGCGAAGGATTCCGTGATCGTCAGGCCCGCGGCCTGTGCGGGCTTTCGAATCATGTCCTCCATCATGTGCGGCTTGACGGGACCAAGGGCGTAGCTGCCATTCCCATTCATCACCTTCAGCAGGTCCGGATGCCGATGACAATGCTGCAGATGATCGCTGCGAATCGTGCCGATGACCCACAGGGCCCTTTCCCGCGCCGCCCGGTAGAGTGCCGACAAGAACCGGTTGGTCTGTGTCAGGTCCTGAGCGGTGAAGAGTTCTTCCATTTGATCGATGAAGAGCACCAACTCGTGGGTCGGCCCGGATTTTTTCATGATGGTGGTGATCTGCGCGCCAAGGGTTTCTGGGGCACGAGTAAGGTCGGCCAAGAGCGTGTCAGGCCTGAGTCCTGCTTGCGTGATGACACTTCCAAGAGCCGCAAGGAAGGCCTCCACGGGTTGTTGCCGTTGGCTGGGCACCATGCGGACACAGGTGCCGGATACCTGGTCGGGCAAGCCGCCGCTTTCCAGCACAGGCAGAAGCCCGGCATCGACAACAGAGGATTTGCCGACACCCGAATCGCCACTGATGATCATGAACCGGCCTTCCGGGCCCCGAAAGCGATCCAAGATCTCACGCACCTCGGCCTCACGGCCAAAGAACACCGGCGCATATTTGCGGGTGAAGTGGAGGAGGCCGGGATAGGGGGAGTCGTATTTTTCGATGTCCCAGGTGACCAATGCAGGTTTGGCCGACTCGCTGGGGCGGGAGGGTTCGAATTGCTTTCTCTCCTCTAAATGCTTCGCAATCGCAGCTAGGACAAGGGTAGACAGTTCATGGGGAGACGAAAAGGCACTCGCCAGTTTTTCGGTCAACAAGTACTGTCGCAAAGTATTGATGCGCTCGCCTTTGTCGTCTGCAGTGCGGGCATCATCATACGAGCGAGGCCAGGCGGTCGCGTCGTTCACCACAAAGGTGAGGCAGGGTTTATGGAGTGCTTCTGCCTGCCGGAATTCCAATTCGGTGATCGACAGGTTCTTCGGATTGCCATGACCCTCAGGAGGCATATAGCCGTATCGAAAGGCGAATAGGCCCACATAGATATCAGCCTTCTCAACATCCAGGAGGCATTTATCCACGGGGCGTCGATCTGCGGCAACATAGTCCTCCATGGCGATAACTTGATGCCCGGCTTTTCGCAGAGCCTCGAAGACGACCTGCCGGTGGTCTTTCAGATCTTCATAGGTGGAGGAGAGATAGATGGTGGCCATCGTGTTATAGGAAGCTAGAATATGTCTTGTGAATGGTCGTTCCCGTGGATGGGCCTATTTGGCCAGAATGCACCAGTAACTTCAAGGGGTTTCATGATAGACGTCCCACCGGGACGGCTCTACATCGGACAGGTTGATCCGAGATCAATTGAGACAGGGTAGGTTCCCTCTCTTGTCGCGACGGGTCAGTGACACGTCGTTTTCGTTTGCTAGAGCAGCGTCGGTGAAATGTGTCTTTGGGATAGATTTCGGCTCATGACGCACCCGATTAAGAGTCGGATTTTGACTGTGAACGTCGACCTACCCAGCATCGACTATTCCCACTACACATTACCAAGCGGTTTTGACGGGATATTGGCAAATGGTCTTGTCTTTGGTGAGCAGTGTAAGTTTTTCAGAAATTGATTGGCAGATTAACAAACGATCAAAGGGATCTCGATGAATCCAGGGGAGCGTGATGTGGGGTTCACAATGCCGTCCATAGATCGGCAAATCTACAATTCTATTGACCTTTTTTTCTTGTTCTAATATGGCTTGCCATCCTTTTAGAAGCTTAAGTTTTCCGAGCGAAAGCTTCACGGTTAGCTCCCAATAACTCGCCGCACTCCAAAATAATTCGTGTTCCCCATTCGTTAAAATTTGTTTCGCCCGCTTACTTAATTCATCAGAGTCTTCCAAAAACCAGAGCATGACATGCGTATCGAGCAGGTACTTCATCCCAAGGCATCCGGAAATTCTTCGAACGAATCATCAAAATCGCTCGCTATATATTTCACAATGCCTTTGGCTCCACCCGGCGTCCGTTTTTTTTTGGCCTCTGGAATAGGAACTATTTTTGCTACTGGTTCCTTCCCCTTGGCCACGATAATTTCCTCACCGGCTAAGGCTCGTTGAATCAGCTGCGAAAAATGCGTTTTGGCT
>JBDSHB010000119.1:0-2811 GCA_039918695.1 Nitrospirales bacterium
TCCATGGTCATGAAGGGCAGATGCTTTTTCATTTTTTCAGTTTAATTGCCGGCCACGAAGACGAGCGCCCATGAACGGAGCGCCCTTTGTTCGGATGAACTGCACGACGGTGCGCTGTCTACCGTCCAATGCTGAACGCTTTAATCTGTTCCTGGACATTTTGGAGATTAAAAGAACCCGGCGTTTGACTAGGTGGGTTTTCCTTTTTGGTCGCCAGAAACTTGTTGCGAATTGCTGCATCGGGAGGAGGACGAATGCACGGTCCAGGAGCCAATCGTGGAAATGGCCCTGATGCCAAATTGACGCCTACCACCTGGGCGCTCGGCAAGGAGTGGCGGGAGCAGAAGGCGCTTTACCTTCCGAACTACCTCGCCGGAAAGGACGCAGACCTTCCGGGGTCCTTAGAATAACCACCGACTAGTTCACCTGTCTTCGGTAGGATTTTATAAGATAGGAACCAGGAAAATTCCCTGAGGAGTGAAAATATGAATAAGAGAAATGAGTTGCTGTTTTGTGCCACGTGAGATAAAGCGACGCTTGAACCGACAGATGCATGTATGGCAACATCCTCCGTCGTTTTTCCAGAGCCTCCACACCCATGCGTAAAGGAGATGTATTCGCAACGACACATCTAACTGCCGAGGGTATTGGGGTCTGGCTATTTCCGAACAAATGGGGGCAAGGCATGCAGGCATTAAAAATATTGAAGGTCAAAGAAATTGTCGGCATTCTTTTTCTCCTGGCGGTGACGGGCTGCATATCCAAAGTTTTTATCGATTACGATAAACACGCGGACTTCACCAAGTACCAGACGTATGCGTGGAAAGAAGGTACACCGGCCAAAAACCCACTAATGGATCAACGGATCATCACGGCTATCGATGAACAACTGATCGGAAAAGGATTCCAGAAGGTGGATACCAATCCGGACATGTTTGTCGCCTATCATGCCGCCACAACCGAGGAGGTGAGTTATACCACCTCATCAATGGGGTACGGCTACGGTCCCGCCGGGGGATCGACCTACGGCCGGTACGGTGGTGGTTTGGGAATGTGGGGAGCGGGCCTTTCGACTGGAACGGCAACGCAGGTAACGGTAGTCAAAGGCACGCTTGTCGTAGACATTTTCGATGCTGAGAACAAATCATTGCTTTGGCGAGGCACCGCGAATGACACCGTTCATGCCGACCCGGAAAAAATTGAGAGCCAGATTCAGAAAGCCACCACAGAGATGTTCGCCAAGTTCCCGCCGCCTACCAATTGATATCGCACCTAACGTTCAACGACCTATTCCATACGTTCATACTTTTCGCATCGCACCATTCCGATTTGATACATCCTCGGCATTGGATCGAATAATGAACCAAAGATCACAGCGAAGGATCTGTGCCCAGGTCAGAAATCCCCAGAGCTTAACAGGATGCTTCTCGGATGGAATCCCGCTGACGATTGGCGATGACGAAAAAATGTCTTTCATACCCGACATGATTAATCAGGCATCTACCTGATCTTTATGGGGGACTAAGCCCCACTACCAATCTCAAGGGTTGACGAACAATGTGATTTCGGTTTTGACCATATGTGTCAAGTCCCGTGTGATTCTTCTCTCTTTTGTGAAAGAGATCCGGCTTGGCCTTCCGCCAATTCTTCAGGGCTTGAACCGGCGCGAGATGGCCTAAGGCTCGCTGCGGAATATACTGGTTATAAATCTGTTCATATTTCATGAGGGTCTCGGTGAGGGCCTCGACGGTGGGGAATCGAGTCTGACGCAGCACTTCCGCGATCCGACCATTGAACCGTTCGATCATCCCATTGGTTTGAGGGCGACGCGGCTTGATCAACCGATGGTCAATGCCCTGGGTGCGGCATACCTGGTCAAAGGGATGCCGACCCGTCGGTTGCCGCTCACCCGTCGCACAAAATCGATCGGTAAACTCCTTCCCATTATCCGTAAGGATCTTCTGGATGATGAAGGGGGCCTTCTTGAGGAGACGGGACAAGAAGGCCCGCGCAATTTTGGCGGTCCGCCGCGGGTGGATTTCGAGATAGACCCACCGGGTGGCTCGATCAATCGCCGCGAAGAGATAGCTAGGCTTGGTCTGATCGGGCATTCGAGGCAGGTGCTTCACATCGACGTGGACCAACCCCGGATCATAGGTCTTCAACCGCTTGATGGGTGGGGAGGCCCCCTCCTCGACCGGGAGCAACGCGATCAGATCGGAGACCCCGTGACGCTTCAGGCACCGATGTAAACCCGACCGCGACACGGCCGTGGCGATACACTCGCGGGTGACAGCCAAGAGATCATCCAGCGGCAAGAGAAGGGTCGTTCGCAACGCGACGACCACGTCTTCCTGGAGGGGCGTCAAGGTGGTCTGCAGGGTGTGAGGCCGATGCGAGCGATCACCCACGTCCTTGCGGGCTTGCCACTTCTGAATCGTCAAGCGCGAGACCCCAAACCGATTCGCCAAGCTCCGCTGGGAATGAGTCGACGTCTGAATCTCCTTACGAGTGGTTGGTGTCGTCCTGGCATTCGTATGAATCTGGTAACTCATGACGGCCTCCTTGTGTGATGGGCGCCACCCAATCGTGCCAGAAAAACGTCCTTGGCTCAGAATAAAGGATAACTCCTTTTGGGTATATAATCACACGGGATGCGACAGATGCTTAAAAATTTTCGCCCAGAATTCGGCCTTGGGGCTATCCATCACGAGCATCGGTAACAACCCCGCGTTCACCATTTCGAAAAGATCTTCATCTTCAAGGTTTTCCACCTCAGGGATGAGCGTGATCTCCGGTTTCCCGGCAATG
>JBDSHB010000120.1:0-3640 GCA_039918695.1 Nitrospirales bacterium
TGTTGTGTACTTGACCATCATTTGGGCGGCAGTCATATTTCGCATCGATTACTTTCCATTAACCTGGGTCCCCATGTATAGCGTGTACGAACCCAGCGAAATAATTTCGACAAGTATCAAGGACAAAGCCGCCCTTAAGAAAGGGTTTCGTGTCACCCACCGCGATGGATCAATCAGTTATGTATCTTACAAGGATTTGAATATTCCTAAGCCTAACTTTGGGCGGTTATACAATGCCATTGTATTTGGACACGATCCACCAAAGCATAAACAAGGAAATACGTCCCTAGGGGTAGTCAACCGGTGGATTCGAGGCCTGGATGACAATGAGCGTAACTTCTCTGTTGACTGGGAATGGCGAATGTTTTGGACCATCAACAAAACGCTTCGATTTGAACCTGGCGATCCAAAATTCATCACACGCATTGAGTCCTCCCATCAAAAACGAGTGTACAAAAAATCGAATTTATTAAAGGGCGATACTCGCAATGTCGAGATTCAAACAAACAAGGTCGTGATCGACTGGCAAGATCAATGGATCGAGAGGTGGAACCATGGCCTTCTGTAAATCGATAAATCGAATCTGGAATCAATTTTTCTTTACCGGATTTTCAGGAGAAAGTCTTGGCCTGTTACGCATGTACATTGGGATTGGCCTCCTCTTCTTTCACACGTATCAATTTGCCACCGTCCTGACTCTTAACACGATAGGGACCATGTATTACTTTGTTGAGCCCATTTGGTACTTCAAGTTATTAGGGATTCAATATCATATACCAGCCCTTTCGTTTGCGATGTATATCCTTCTCATGGTTGCAACCGTATCGATGATTGCAGGAAAAAACACCCGGACATCAATTCTCCTAATTATTCTCTGTATTTTTTACCTGAAAGGCGTGCGAGATAGCTTTTCGGGAGACGTGCACCATCGGTATATCATTCCCATGCAGATTCTTTTTCTCTTCTTACTGTCCAAGTGCGGGGAAGTCCATTCTCGTGATGCCAGACAACGTCATATTCCCGAACGCATTCAGGAATGGGAGGCCAGTTGGCCCATCAAAACCATGCAACTGTATGTGGCGCTGTTTTATTTCTGGAGTGTGATTGCTAAAATACGAGTCTCAGGATGGGTCTGGTTTGCCGGCGAAGGCAGAATCCAGGAAGTCCTCATCAAACGATCAGTTCGATGGGGTGTGACCGATCAAGGAGAAGTCGTCAAAAATGGGCTCAGCTTTGAACTAGCCCAGCACCCGGAGCTTATTCAAATCTTCGGTATTCTCGTCCTGGCTTTCGAGCTCGGCTTTCCCCTGCTTCTCTTAATTAAATCCGTCAAGTGGCGGCTCGCGTTTATTATGGGAGTTACCGCATTTCATATTTCCTCCTTTGTCTTGATGGACGTCAACTTTTTATTAATTCCATTTGTCTATCTTATTTTCTTTGACCTCGTTCCCATTCATCAATGGCTCAAATCCCGCGCATGGCCATTATTCAGACGTGGTCCCTCTATAGCCGGTTAGCCCGACAGCCTCACCCATGCAAACATGACGACCTCTAAGGTATTATAATCAGGTGCGCCATATCAGAGATATCGGCACACATCACGGAAAGATCTGACAACTGAGAGGGGCACGTGAAACAGGGATCTCTAGTACAATTTCATGAATGGGGCCAACACGAGAAGGTGATTGTCTTTGACGGGGTGTGTAATTTTTGCAATGGGTTTGTCAATTTTGTCCTGAAGCGGGATTCCAGAGGATTATTTAAATTCGGAACCCTTCAATCCCAACCTGCCCAAGCCATTCTCACTCAGCTACATCTTTCGACCCAGGATTATGAAACCTTTTTACTGCTGGAACACGGGAACGTATTCACAAAATCCACTGCTGCTCTCAAAATTCTTCGCTGCCTACCCGGGGCTTGGCCCTGGCTGTATTGCTTCATCATCATTCCCCGGCCTCTTCGAGATATGGTGTACAGTTTCATCGCCCGGCATCGCTATCAGTGGATGGGGAAATCGGACACGTGCCGTGTGCCTACTCCCCAAGAACGGGCCAGATTTATTTAAGGAGAGTGTCGAAAAATGCCGCCAGCGGCGGTCTCGCCCCTTGGCCCTGCTCACGTACCCTCCGAGTACGCTCCGCACATCCAAGCGGCTGCGGCCTTCCCTTCGAGAGGCCTCAGGGCAGGACTGGACGAGCCTTCCTTCGGCAAAGCTCAGGACAAGCTTTGAACACTCCACTATCTTTCTCTGGTGAGCCTCGGTAAATCATAGGCTGATGAAACAGCGAAATGCTTGGAATATTCAACAGTCCCTTTAAGGTTCCTGATTGCTCTCCGCACGCATCGTGTGCTATCGACTGTCCCCAATCCCGCCACCTTCTGCCAACATTGGTTGAGTAAACAGTTCCTCAAGGTCGAAGCTATTCTGAATACACGGAACGCCATATTCGGCAGAACCCGTAAGAACCCGTAGATTTGGTCGCAGGTGGACGGTCCCGGCGTGATGAGTGTGGCCGCACAAAACGGTAATGTGACAATCTGGTCGTTCCCTCGACACATTCAGCAACACCTCGCCAATTGCCTGGCAGGAAAAATACGGAAGCCAATCATCGTTCCCCATTTTTCCCTGATACCAGCAAGCTTCCTTAAACGGCGGGACATGCGTAAGGCAAATAATGCGCTGATAGGATGCCAGGGCCTCATCCAATCGCTCCCGCAAATAGCAAGCCGCCTCATCCCCCAACGCACGCAGTTTGTTTAACACCGCCTCCCGATCTAAGCCCTGAAAATCCGCGATCAACTCCTGATCACTGAGCCTGACCGGCGACAGGTGATAGTTCCCATTGCGCCCGTCGCCCCACCCATCATGCCCGACCAAGGCCGTCCTCGGAGTCAATTCGACCAGCCCTGATGTCGAAAGATAGGTAAGTCCTGGCTGAATCTGGCAGAAGTGCTTCAGACTGCTTCGAACTTGGGAAATCGAACCATAGTAAAAATCATGATTCCCCAGGACGAAATACAGCGGCACTTGAATGGCTTGACGCATCTCATGGAGCAGATGGGTCAGCGATGGAGCCTCAGCAATGTCTCCGGTCACAAACACGGCGTCCGGCTGTTGGACACGAATGGACGAAAAGAAGACGTCCCGTCCCTCCGCACCCAGAAAATTTAAGTGAATGTCCGTCGCCCACACAACCCGCATGTGCCCCGCTCCTCTCATCACAACTCAATCGTCCGGAAGAAAATTATCCAAGCCTATAAAGAGGCCTAGCAAAAAGTAAAGCCAAGGATTTCAAGAAGAACGTTACTCTGGCATATCACCAGTGGAACAAGCAGTGGCCCAAGAAACCAGGTCGTGGTATAAATCTGAAACCATACACTTCGATCCCACAACCTTAGCCTTTTTTACATGAGCAAGGAGTAACGCATGCCTGACTCGGCCTCAGCGTCAACAACAGAAAAAGAAATCGTCACGCTGGGAGGCGGCTGCTTCTGGTGCCTCGAAGCGGTATTCGATCAGGTGAAGGGTGTCGAGTCCGTAGAGTCCGGCTATATGGGTGGTGGTCGCCCCAATCCAACGTATGAGGCCGTCTGTGGCGGAAATACGGGACATGCCGAGGTGATACAAATTACCTTTGAT
>JBDSHB010000121.1:0-2985 GCA_039918695.1 Nitrospirales bacterium
AATCAACTGGGTGGACAAGCCATATTTCTTGCGTCCGAAAAAATCCAATTAAGTCGTGGGGAAAGCTTAGCCGATACGGCAAAAGTCTTAACACGATATTTGGATGGACTCGTCGTAAGAACATTCAACCAAGCCTCTTTAGAAGAATGGGCCCAACACACTTCGATTCCTGTTATCAACGGGTTGACGGACGATTGTCACCCCTGCCAGGCTTTGGCTGATCTTTTGACCATTGTCGAACACAGGGACCACGCGAAAGGCTTAAAGCTGGCATATATTGGAGACGGAAACAATATCACGCACTCCCTGGTCGAGATTGGGGCTAAGGTGGGTATGCACGTGATCGTAGGATGCCCAAAAGGCTATGAACCTGATCCACGCATAGTTGCGGCAGCCCAAGTAGAAGGCCAACAAACAGGTGCCAGAATTGAAATCACCCACGATCCTAAAATCGCAGCAACGGATGCTGATGTGATCTATACAGATGTGTGGATCAGCATGGGCCAGGAACACGAACAACAACCACGCATGAGCGCTCTGACCCCCTATCAGGTCAACAGTCAGCTGATGAAAGAGGCAAAACCCAATGCGCTGGTCATGCATTGCCTGCCAGCCCATCGGGGAGAGGAAATAACCGAAGAGGTGCTGGACGGCCCACAATCAGTAGTTCTGGACCAAGCCGAAAACCGCCTTCACATCCAAAAAGCTATTTTGCTTGAATGGTTAGGAAGGCAGCCTTCATGAAGAAACGCGCCGGCGCAACCCCGCCCAGCAACCGATCCTATTCTGCAGTACCTCCTCAACCAATGCCGCCACAAAAAACCGGAGATCAAAAACTCTGGGGAGGGCGATTTCAAGGCCAAACACATCAACTAGTGGAAACCTTCACGGCCTCGATCAACGTTGATCGCCGTCTGTACGAATACGACATTGAAGGCAGTATCGCCCACTGTAAAACGTTACAACGGGCTAAGGTCTTGCCACAGCGAGAATGCCAAACCATCATTCGAGGGCTCCTGGCGATTCGGGAGGACATTCGCGCAGGCCGTCATCAATGGAAGACCGAGGATGAAGATGTGCATATGAGCATTGAACGGCGGCTGACTGAGCTCATTGGGCCGGTTGGGGGGAAACTCCACACCGGCCGAAGTCGGAATGATCAGGTCACCCTGGACCTTCGACTCTATCTCCGGGATACACTCCAACACCTGAGCAATGATCTCCGGTTGCTTCAACAGTCTCTCGTGACCCTCGCTGAGCGGTATATGGGAGTGATGATGCCTGGCTATACACATTTACAGCGGGCTCAGCCCATTCTCTTTTCGCATCATGCCCTGGCCTATGTTGAGATGGTAGAGCGGGACAAGGGGCGTCTCCAGGACGCCTTGGTACGGATTAACGTCATGCCGCTAGGGTCCGGCGCGTTAGCTGGAAATAATTACCCGATCGACCGAGAGTATACTGCCTCCCTACTAGATTTCCCTCGCGTGACCCAGAATAGCCTGGATGCTGTATCTGACCGAGATTACGTCATTGAGGTGCTCAGCGCCTGCGCCATCATGATGATGCACCTCTCCCGGTTAAGTGAGGAACTGATTTTATGGTCCTCGCAAGAATTCCACTTCACGGATCTTTCCGACGGATTTTGTACGGGCAGCAGCATGATGCCCCAGAAAAAAAACCCCGACGTCCCTGAACTGATCCGTGGAAAAACTGGTCGGGTATATGGACATTTGTTCAGCCTCCTGACCACCTTAAAAGGATTGCCGCTCAGTTACAATCGAGACCTTCAAGAAGACAAAGAACCATTGTTTGACACACTGGATACCGTAACGACTTCGGTTAAAATCTACGCAGAACTCCTGGCTCAACTAACGATACGACCTGAGTCCATGAAAGATGCTGTGTCTGAGGGTTTTCTGCTTGCCACGGAGTTGGCGGACTATCTGGTAAAAAAGGGGATGCCTTTCCGTGAATCTCACCACGTGGTGGGAAGCCTGGTACGGGAGTGTTTAGCTAAAGGGAAGGATTTGGGACAACTCACGCAACAGGATTTGCTGAACGCCTCATCGTCTTTTGACGCCAAGGCATTTCAAGTTTTAACTCCCGAAGCGGCGATTAACAGTAAAAACATTATAGGTGGTACCGCTACGGCCCAAGTCACAAAACAGATCAATGGTTGGAAGAAATCATTACAGGCCGAAACGAAACGTTCCATGAAAAAACAGTGAGCGGCATGAGTCATATTTCCAGGACTCCTACCCAGTATTTCCTCACTTTTTGCATGCTGATACTGCTCTTCTCCTCAAAAGGTTGCGGGACGGTCGGCCCTCCCATTCCACCCGAAAACGTTGGCATTGAAGCCAAGAGACTCAAACAACAGCAAGATCAGGCCAGAAAAGAGGGAGGCCTTGACGAAGACCCCTTGAATGTACCGCTGGAGGAGGCAGTCGAATTACCCACCGTGTATCCCATCGATACCCGATAATATGCAGGGATTTGTCCAGAGATAACCTCGCAGAGTACAATAGAAGCCCCCCACAGCCTATCCATCTGTTTGTGGAGGAAAAAATAATGGCTACCTCTCTCCCTCACGGTGAAATTCGTCCCAAACTTCTGTTGCTTGATCCCTATCCACGGAATAATCCCTATCGCATGACCGCGAGCGAACGCCGGTCGATCTGGTTTCCGAAACTCAGCCTACCAGCGATTGCAGCCTATACTCCGACAACATGGGATGTCGAAATCGTGGACGAGGCCGTTATGGATATCAATTCTGAGACTCCCTGTGATGTGGTTGGAGTCTCCATCATGACGTGTTATGCCCCGAGGGCTTATGAAATCGCCGATGAATTTCGTCGACGTGGGAAACGGGTCATTCTCGGAGGTGTGCACCCCACCTATTGCCCAGATGAAGCCCTTCGTCATTGTGATGCCATTGTCTGCGGGGAAGCCGAAGACCTATGGCCTCAAGTCATCACGGAC
>JBDSHB010000122.1:0-4166 GCA_039918695.1 Nitrospirales bacterium
TGCTCCAACAGCATTGTTTCAATCAAGTCGGGAATCGAGGAGGCCGGACTGGGAAGAGCACGATCCTCTCCAATCGAAGAGCCACGCCACCCTGTGATTTGACTGATCGGAAATCCCTCCATCGTGGGTCGATAGGTGGGCCCGGCTTTTCCCCGATACAGCTTCCCCATTCGATCGACGGTCTCAAAGAGTCCTGCTTCAAACTCCCCAATCGTTTCTGAAGACCCCAAAAATAGCAACCCGCTCTCTTTCAACGCATAATTAAAAAGGGGAAACAGGCGCCGTTGGGTTCGCGCCTCTATATAGATGAGCAGGTTTCGGCAGGACAGGAGATCCAATTTCGTGAACGGTGGATCGGCCAGCAGATTATGCTCGGCAAAGATCACGAGATCTCGAATGTCTTTCTTGACACGATAATTGCTGTCTTCTTTGATAAAAAACCGCTCCAATCGTTCCGGAGTCACATCATTGGCGATCCCCGCCGGAAAGACGGCTTTCCGCGCAACCCCGATGGCCTGGGCGTCCAAATCGGTCCCAAAGATCTGAACCTGAAACCGGACCTTTCGTTGAGTCATGTATTCGCCAAGGAGGATGGCCAGCGAATAGGCTTCTTCGCCGGTGGCACAGCCGGGCACCCATACCCGCACAGGAGCCCCATCCGGTTTGGCATCCAGGAGTCCAGGTAGGCCCTGAGCGGCCAGAACCTCGAACGCTACCGGATCCCGAAAAAAACTCGTGACGCCGATCAATATTTCTTGAAAGAGTGCATCCAACTCGTGGGGATTAGCCAGTAAATAGAGGAGGTACTGCTTGGGTGTCTCAATCTGGTGAACGTTCATCCGTCGCTCGATACGGCGGCGGATCGTATTCGTTTTATACAATGAAAAATCGTTGTTGGTTCGATTACGCAGAAGCACAAAAATTTTATCCAAAAACTGTCCCGCGTCGCCTTTCTGATCCAGAGACGATGGTAGGGGTGCCAGATAGGGACCACGGATATAGCCCAGAATTTGCTCGGACATCTGTGCCGGGGAACAGACATAATCGATGATACCGGTCCCGATGGCGCTCTGAGGCATTCCAGTATACTTCGCGGATTGGGGCTCCTGCGCCATCGTCATGCCCGCTTCCCCTTTGATCGCCTTCAGACCCAGCGTGCCATCGGACCCCGTCCCCGACAAAATGATGCCAATAGCACGATGCTTTTGATCTTCCGCCAGAGAGCGGAAAAAGTAATCGATGGGTAAGTGTAAGTGCAGCCGATCTTGTGAGGCAGGCTCCATCAATTGCAGCGCGCCATTGAGCAGTGCCAGATTTTTCCCCGCCAGAGAAATATAGACGGTATTGGGCTTCACTGCCAGACCGTCGGAGACTTCCAGCACCGGCATACTCGTGCACTTTTGCAAAAGGCCGGGAAGCAGACTGGTATGATCTGGAGACTGGTGGGAAACCACCACGAAGGCTAACCCGCTATTCGGGGGCATCTGAGTAAAGAATTCCTCAAAGGCTTCCAGCCCCCCAGCCGAGGCCCCAATCCCCACGATTGGAAAGCCTTCCCGAAGTTTCTGATCTTGGGAAGCACGAGGAATTTCCTTGACCGGGGATGGAAGCTTAGGACTTGATCGTAATTCTTTCGATGGGGTTTTTGCCGGAGTCGGAGGAGCCGCTTTCTGTGTAGAAGGACTTTTCTTTGCCGGCTTTTCGGGTTTTCCCTTGGATGTAAGGGGCATTGCTCTAGCAGCCATGAAAGCATTTCCTTTAGGGGTAAGTATGGGACAAATACCTAATGGAGAGCGAATCATAGTCATTTTTAGCCAAAAGGTACAGCACTTGGCTATTTTACGGCCATTAGCCCACCTTGCGGAAGGGCACCCAGGTCTCTCGGCCTTTTCATGCTGTTATGCTGAACAGTATGCCTCGGGCATCCATTCCCCCCAATGGCATGCCCGACAGTGTGTGGTGGGCCTCCCTCCGGTCCGTCACTCCCAACAGGTGTAATCGGGAGTCCATCGTGGCTTCGTTCCCGAGGGATCCCCGCTAACTAATTGCGGGAATGACGGAAAATATCGGTCATGCCCGACGTTTTGTATCGGGCATCCCTCTGCTTCCGTCACTCCCGACATCCTGTATCGGGAGTCCATCTTGGCTTCGGTCCGGATGGATCCCCGCTAACTAATTGCGGGGATGACGGAACAACAATGGCATACTCGACATTGTTCATCATGGACCTATTAATTTCCGTCACTCCCGACAGCCTGTATCGGGAGTCTATCCCGCCTTCTCTCTCCCCATCTGTGCCCCCTCACGTCTTCTCCGGATGGGTCCCCGGTGAGGAAGACTGGGACGACCCATTCTAGAGATGTGGGGAAAGATGCTACACTTCCACTGGATGGTTTTATCGCATTTCTCACCTTTTCTCACACTTTTCACAAGCACGTCCAAATACATTCACCAATATTTTCCCTTTTCCTTCCTCCTGATCTTCAATCTTTCTCCACCATCTCAATAGGATACGATTCACTTTCTCCGATCCACTCTTCTGACATCGTTTCCGGAAACTCCAGAGACCTGTACTTGGCATAAAGTTTGATGATGCTTCCAGTATGAAACCGTAGCTGTGGCCCAGCTACGAGTTTTTATGATGAGTGACTCAAGTAACAGATCACAATATTCGTGTATTTTTTCACGACACAGAATGCAGGAGGTGACATGATGGAATGTCCTCGCTGTCAGGGCTTGATGGTCATTGATACTTTTCTGAACAACGAAGGTGTCCGCAACACCGCTTGGGCTTATGAATGGCGATGTCTGAATTGTGGGGAAATTTTCGATACCCAAACCTTGGCAAATCGAAATGCTGGTCAACACAAAGTCACCTTCCGGCACACCCAAAAGGTTGCTTGAATGTTTCAATCCCGAGGAGAATACACAGTGAATTCTTTTCCTAAGCTTTTCGCCTGTCATGTGAGTATGGCGTTTTTGATCATGGGGATGGGAATGAGTTCAGGATGGGCCCAGGAACAGGATGTCATAGCCGGAGGGAGGCAGCTCTTCCAAAAATTTTGCTCATCCTGCCATGGAACCCAGGCCAAAGGGGATGGCCCTCTTTCGGAGTCTTTGAAGCCCAAGCCGGCGAATCTGACAAAGTTATCAGCAAACCATGGGGGCTCATTCCCCTTTTGGCATGCGTACCGCACGATCGATGGACGCGATCACATTCCGAGCCATGGCACGCGTGATATGCCGGTGTTTGGAATCTGGTTCCGGATACCGGATGATGAAGTTTCGATTGAAACGGAGTGGGCCGACCAAGTCCGAGGGCGAATTTGGCAACTGTTGTCGTACCTGGAATCCATTCAAGAGCCATAAGGATAACGGTGAAGGTTCTGACCGTCCTATAGATGCCACGGAATTACATCCCTTTAGATAAGCGAGCAGGAGGACATGATGCGTCAACAACACAAATGCATTGGCTTTTTCAGTTTTATCCTTATAATGGCCTGGCCCCTTCTGGCGTTCAGCCAAGAAGTTCCAGGCAACCCTTAAAATGGGAGAATTCTGTTTGAAAAGCATTGCGCGAATTGTCACGGAGAAAAAGGGGACGGGGACGGGCCGGATACACAATTTCTGATGGTGCAGCCCGCCAATTTTCATTCCTTGGAATCCCGCTCAAAAACCGATGAGGAATTGATGACGGTCATCACCTATGGAGCCGTCTTTTCTCCCATGCATGGATGGTCCACTCGCCTGACTGAGACTGAGCGCTGGGATGTCTTACGATATATCCGATTGCTTGCTCCCTTTAACCCCATCGTCAAACTTCACCCTTTTCCAGGGAGTCACGGGTAAAAGCTCAACGTTACACCCAGGGCAGTGGTTTATCATTCATTTTCACATCCAGGAGGTGCGGCCATGTCAGACATGTTAAAAGTGATCGAAGTGTTAGCCGAATCAGACAAGAGCTGGGAGGATGCGGCTTCGCACGCCGTGACCCAGGCCGCCAAAAGCGTGCACGGTATTAAATCGATTTATATCAAGGATATGGAAGCCAAAGTGGAAAATAACAAGATCACCAAATATCGCATTAACGCGAAGATATCGTTCAAGTTGGATTAGGAAATAGAGGAACCTGCTGGGAGGTATCTCCACCCTCGGTCATCCCCGCC
>JBDSHB010000123.1:0-4017 GCA_039918695.1 Nitrospirales bacterium
CTGATCGAAGGTCCTATCAAGTGAGCTTTGACCTGTTTATGAAATTGGCGCCAGAATTTCAACCTTCCATCGATTTGCAAACGGCAATAGTTGATTTAAAAGATGGAATGAAGGCTATAAACTTTCATGACAAAGACTTTCGGAATTCCCAATTGATTCGATTGAATCTCCTTAAGCGGTTAAAAACAGCGAAGCTGATCACGGAAAATCTGGATTGGGTTCCTGGAAGACCAGATCCCATTGTGGACTAAAATGTATCCTTCCTCTTCTATGGAACCATGAACCGCCGTCTCGTTCAATCTCTCCTGTGACGTTTAAGGGAATTTTCCTCAAGAGACTTTTAATGTTTCGAATGTCCGCATAAATGAAAGAGGTTTTGCTGTGAAGAAACGCGTATGCCGGTTTTGCGACACTCTATTGGGAATTACTTTTTTGGATCTTGGGATGTCACCACTTGCCAATAGCAATTTGACCGAATCCCAATTGAATGCGGTAGAGACGTTTTTCCCTCTGCATGTGTATGTGTGTGAAGCCTGCTTGTTAGTACAACTTGAGGAATGTTCCAGTCCGGATACAATCTTTTCAGATTATGACTATTTTTCTAGCTTTTCCGATTCCTGGCTCAAACATGCCCAACAATATTCAGAGCAGGTGATTAATCGGTTTGCCTTGAATGCAAGCAGCCAGGTCATTGAAATCGCCAGTAATGACGGATACCTTTTGAAGAATTTTTGTAAACAAGGCATTCCAGTTTTGGGAATCGAACCTGCTCGAAATGTGGCAGAAGTTGCCAGAGAAAATGGTGTCACAACTCTTGTCGAGTTTTTTGGAGAAAAATTGGCTCACAGTCTTACAGATAAAGGGATGCAAGCGGATTTGCTTATTGGCAATAATGTATTGGCGCATGTTCCAGCTTTGAATGATTTCGTTCGAGGCCTGAAAGTATTGTTAAAGCCCAATGGGGTCATCACGCTGGAATTCCCTCATCTGATGCGATTAATGGCGGAAACTCAATTTGATACAATTTATCACGAACATTTTTCCTATTTTTCTTTTTATACGGTTCAACATATTTTTGCCAAACATGGGCTGAAGGTGTTTGATGTGGAGGAGCTTTCTACTCATGGCGGGTCTCTCAGAATTTATTGTGGGCACGAGCAGGACTCAACCAAATCCATTCAACCCCGCGTCCTTGAGCTTCAACATCGTGAAGAAAAAGATGGTTTTGGGCAGTTAGAGCATTATTTGTCGTTTTCCGGTCGGGTCACCTATGTCAAACGGCAACTGTTGTTATTTCTCATTTCTGCAAAGGAAGCAGGGAAAACCATCGCAGCTTACGGAGCACCCGCAAAGGGAAATACCCTGTTGAATTACTGCGGAATTGGAACAGATTTTATTGATTATACTGTTGATCGTAGTCCTCATAAGCAGGGAAAATTTTTGCCGGGAACACATATTCCAATTCATGAACCGGATGCAATTAAGAAAACTAAGCCAGATTATCTGCTAATTCTACCCTGGAATCTGAAAGATGAGATCATGGAGCAAATGGCGTTTATCCGGGATTGGGGCGGGGCATTCGTGGTGCCTATCCCGGAAGTCGTGGTCCATCCATGATCTTCACTGAATCAGAACTCAAGGGTGCCTTCCTTATTGATATGGAAAAGATAGAAGATCCCCGAGGCTTTTTTGCGCGAACGTGGTGCCAAAGGGATTTTGAGCGACACGGCATCTTCTTCCAGCCCGTCCAGTGCAATGTGTCATATAATAAAAGTAAAGGGGTTCTTCGAGGAATGCATTATCAATCTGCTCCTCATCAAGAAGCCAAGCTTGTCTGGTGCATCAAGGGTGGAATTCATGACGTGATCATTGACTTACGTCCATTGTCTCCAACTTTCTTGCAACATCTCTCAGTCGTCCTCACCGCAGAAAACCGTCGAATGTTGTATATCCCAGAGGGCTTTGCTCATGGATTCCAGACTCTACAAAATGAGTCTGAGATTTTTTACCAAATGTCTGAGTTCTACACTCCTGAATTTGCCAAGGGTGTGAGGTGGAATGACCCTGCATTTGGAATCCAATGGCCAACGGAAGGACGCCTCATTTCCGATCGTGACCAGAGCTATTCTGATTTCATTCTTCCCCAAATGGCTGAAAACCAGAAACATTAAGCGGTATATGATTGAGGAAACTGAGATTCAGGTGGGGAAAGAGATGCATCGGTTTATCGCCGATCTGTATCCCATCTGTCGGAGTATAACAGGCAATGGTGTTCGAGAGACGCTTCATCTCATTGGAAAGCATATTCCTGTTGAGATCCATGAAGTTCCGAGCGGGACGAAGGTCTTTGATTGGATCGTCCCCAAGGAGTGGAATATTCAAGATGCATTCATAAAAAACTCCAGGGGAGAGCGGGTTGTCGATTTTCAAAAATCAAACTTGCATGTTGTCAGTTATAGCCAGCCGGTTCACGCCACAATGACTTTCGAAGAATTGCAACCACACTTGCATTCCTTGCCAGACCAACCAGAGAGGATTCCCTACCGAACGTCCTACTACAAGGAAAGCTGGGGGTTCTGCCTGAGTCACCAGCACTTCATGGGCCTGAAAGATGAGGATTATGCAGTGTGCATTGATTCGACCCTGGCAGAGGGTCACTTAACCTATGGGGAATATTATATAAGAGGGGAGTCGGAGGAAGAGATTTTAATCTCGTCTCATATTTGTCATCCATCTCTATGTAATGACAATCTATCCGGAATTGCTCTTTCGATGTTTCTTGCAAAAGCCCTCTGTTCGAAATCGTTACGCTACTCTTATCGATTCCTTTTTGTTCCTGGAACGATTGGGTCTATTACTTGGTTGGCGTTGCATGAAGGACAAGTGTCCATGATCAAAGCTGGAATGGTCCTGACCGGAGTGGGGGATTCTGGGGCGGTGACCTACAAAAAAAGTCGACAGGGTAATGCTGAAATTGATCAGGCTTTTAGTCATATTCTCAAAGCTTCTGGAACGGCGCATACCATTATCGATTTTTTCCCTTATGGGTATGATGAAAGGCAATACTGTTCTCCAGGTTTCAATTTACCTGTTGGCTGTTTTATGAGAACGCCACATGGAGAATATCCTGAATATCACACCTCTGGCGACAATCTGACGTTTGTCCAACCGGAATATCTCGAAGAATCATTCACCTGTTGCTTGGGAGTCTTGACCCTTCTTGAAGGGAACAAAACCTTTCTCAGTCAAAACCTTCAGTGTGAACCACAACTGGGAAAAAGAGGTTTGTATCGGGCAATTGGAGGTGAGTCTGAGGGAGCCAAACGGGAGATGGCGATGCTTTGGGTTCTCAATCTATCCGATGGCCATTACTCCCTTATAGAAATTGCGGATCGGTCAAACATGCCTTTTCGTATAATCTATGAGGCAGCAACGATTCTAGTTGATCATGGGTTGTTGCAGGAAATTATTGACTGAGCATTCAAAGGAAAAATGACGAAAAATATGCTGAATCCTTTGATCGGCGTTTCCACGAAAACTTGCGAGAGAGAGGTCGTCGGGTTGGTTCCAGCTGGAGGAAAAGCCGAAAGAATTGCCCCGTTGCCTTGCAGTAAAGAGTTGTTCCCTCTTGGTTTTCAATTCATGGAGGGAAGTTCTCAGCCCCGCCCGAAGGTTGTGTGCCATTATTTATTGGAGAAGTTTCAATTAGCAGGAATCGCGAAGACGTTCATTGTTCTTCGGAAGGGCAAATGGGATATTCCTGCTTATTTTGGTCATGGTGAATTCGTACACATGCATTTGGGGTATTTGATCATGGGGGAATCCTTTGGTCCTCCATTTACCTTAGATCAAGCGTACCCGTTTGTTCATGATAAGTTGGTAGCTTTTGGATTTCCAGATATCATGATCAGTTCCAGAAACGTGTTTAGTCCATTACTGAAACAGCAAGTAACCACACAAGCCGATATGGTGCTGGCCGTTTTCCCTGCTCATAATTCCCAACTCATGGATATGGTG
>JBDSHB010000124.1:0-5156 GCA_039918695.1 Nitrospirales bacterium
TACCATTCAAGTAATTCATCGTCTCTTCTGAATATTCCAGATAATGGCCTGCTCTGGGATGTCTTCTCTCCTTTTCGAAGAGAAGAAGGATGGGCGTGAATAGACAATATTATTATTTAACTTACCCGCGTGCTCAATGAAGGAGTCTGCCAATGAAAAGATATGGAATTATTACAGCCATTATGCTTCTTATCAGTAGTACATTCGTCACCTATGCTATGGCTCAAGGCAATGGAAAAACCAATGATTTTTGTCAACAACATGCCAATCTGTGGGACAGTGAGGGGAAAATCACGCTAGAGGGGCATAATCTGTTATATCTTCAGCACCCGGACTGGTGGTTTGATTCCAAAAATAATGTATGGAGAGAATGGCCCTCAGAAAAAACTCATCCCTCAGAAAAAACCCATTGGTCCCTCGCCGAACATCAAAACCTGAACACTGATGGACCGGGCTGGTGGTTTGATTCAAAAGATAAAGAATGGAAAGAATGGCCTACCAATGAACGCGAATCCTTAGAATGCCATAAAAAAATCTATTTAAGTGGCCCTCAATGGTGGTTTGACTCAAAAAATAATGAATGGAAACGGTGGCCGAAATAACGCTTGGAGATTGAACATTCAGTAAGTTACACGGCGTTTTCATCACGTCCAATATTTAGCGCGGCCCGAATTGGAAATGGCTCACACCATTGATCAATTCGGGCCGTCCACCCAAAGCAAACAGCCAGAAATACACGTCCCAGCCTGAGAGCGAAAGAAGGTGCCTACCCCTGACATCTACTTCAGGCATCGCCATCTTGTTAAAACCCGATTCCCGGATTGCATGTAGTCATGCAATCATGAGAGACGGGTTCCCGCTCACCTCCCCCAGTCTGGGCATGACGTTCCCACGAGGGAAGACCGGCACCTGCAGATCCCCGGTGGTTCTGATCCATTCCATGAACCGGATCAGAAAACCCTGCCATGCGTTGACCTTCACTGGCCACAAGGTCGAATGCCACGATCTTTTTTGCTTAAACCATCTGAAACCCCATTCCCCCTCACCTCCAGAATTTCGCCGCAAAAAGGCAGGTGAATGCTGAACGATTTCGAGAAAACGTGATCAAATAATGGCTGGTCCTGTCTTTTCTTCGGGATCAATAAAACGTTTTTGCTCCCAGTCATACACCCACACCTCACCCGTCCCGATAGAATAGACCCATCCATGCAGGCGTAAATTTCCCCGACGCAACCCTGTTGCGACCGCCGGATGCGTCTTAAGATGATCGAGCTGAACCAACACATTTTCCCGTATGGTAGCCGCAAACAACTCATCTCCCTGCAAATGCGCGTACAGATCTTTCATAATTCGCACCGTGGTCTCGGCATGTTGGAGCCACGCTTTGACAGCAGGAAGCTCCTGAAGCTTCTCCTGATGCAACAAGGCTCCCATGGCACCACAATCCGTATGTCCGCACACGATAATATCTTTGACTTGAAGGACAGAGATCCCATATTCAATTGAGGCCGTACTGCCCCCGATGGCCGCTCCGTAAGTCGGAATTAAATTCCCCGCATTTCGAATAATAAACAAATCCCCCGGTTCAGTCTGGGTGAGTAATGTGGGATCGATCCGTGAATCTGAGCAGGTCACAAATACGGCTCTTGGTTTTTGATGACCGGACAACACGGTGAATAATTCTTTCTTTTTTAAAAACACCTCTTCCTGAAACTTAATTAACCCTTTCAATAATTTTTCCATTGGCTCTCCCTGCTGAAAGATTTCCCTAATTTCCTGTTGTCGACCATTGGCCTTTCACGGTCTGGCTGGGGTACATTGCTTCCACCATCGCCCAAACCCAATAGCGTCCTAGGCCCGTTCTCTCTTTTCCATTTTATACGACAAGGGACACGTAGTCCTCCTTGATTCTTGCCCTCATGACACAGCCATTTTCCAATCCCGACCATTTTCGATCAATGCTCCTGACCCTCAAGGACGAATTGCTGGGCGTATCCTCCACCGGCCAGGAAGCGGCCCAACCAGTGGAACTGGACCAAACTACGATCGGGCGCGTCTCACGCATGGATGCCCTCCAACAACAAGCGATGGCTCAAGCCGCTCAACAACGTCGACACATTCAATTACAGCGGATCGAATCAGTCCTCCAACGTCTCGAAACCGGCAAATTCGGCTGGTGTATGAGGTGCGGGAAAGAAATTTCCAGGAAGCGATTAGAGGTGGATCCCACCGCCCCCCTCTGTATCGCCTGTGCCGATGGAAGGAACCGGTAAGTGTCACAAGCCTTGTTCATCGACCCACTCCCCACGGGAATCAACGTATGAACGCGGAGTATAATCCCACTCCCTGTTCATTCTGAATCCTCGCGCAGGGGACTTATCGCCATTTCTCATGACTGCCCACTGTGTTGTAAACCGGAATCCACGTTAGTGGGAAAGGACCGGTGTCGGCCATACTTCTCCTGTGAGCACTGTCGGCTCATTTTCGTTCCACCCGCCTATTACGTATCATCCGTCCAGGAAAAAGATCAGTACGACCACCATGAAAACAATTCTGAAGACCCGGGCTATCGAAAGTTTTTAAACCAGTTAGCCGAACCACTCCACGAACACCTGAGACCTCATAGTTCCGGATTGGATTTTGGGGCTGGTCCCGGTCCGACACTCTCTCTCATGCTTCAAGAGTCCGGACATACCCTGTCGATTTATGACCCTTTTTATGCGTACAATCCTGCGGTCCTGGAACAGACCTATGATTTCATCACCGCCACGGAAGTGGCCGAGCATTTGCACCATCCCGGACTGGAATTGGACCGGTTATGGGCACGACTGAAGGCTGATGGCATATTGGGAATCATGACCCAACTGGCGCCACCCGACCGACCGTTTCTCGATTGGTATTACATCAAAGATCCGACGCATGTCTGCTTTTTCTCACACGAGACCTGGGCGTGGCTGAGCTCACGATGGGGAGCGGAAATCATCTATTTACACAAGAACGTCGTCTTGTTTCGTAAACCGTCTGACTCCCAATCCGGATAGATTCTCGCTCGCTCCAGACGTTGCCTATGCCTTCCACCATCGACATCGCCATTATCGGCGCAGGAGCAGCAGGGCTGGCAGCCGGCATTTTTGCTGCCGAGACGAACCCGAAACTTTCGATTGCCCTTCTGGACTCTGCTAAAACTATCGGGGCCAAGATCCTGGTGTCTGGGGGTGGACGCTGCAATGTCACTAATCACCGTCTCACCGCGTCCGACTTCCACGGGACCAGAAAGTTGATTGACCGGGTCCTTCGACGCTTCAATGAGCAGGCCACCGTTCGATGGTTTGACTCTTTGGGGGTTCCGTTAAAGACCGAAGCCACGGGCAAACTGTTTCCCGTGAGCAATAAAGCCCGAACAGTCCTCGATGGGCTCCTCAGGCGGTGCGAGGTACTGGGCGTTTCTCTTTTGACACACCACCACGTTCGAGACATCTCAAGGGAAGGAGAGGAGTTCTTGGTCCAACATTCCCAGGGAACGCTTCGGGCCAAACGAGTCATTCTCTCGACCGGTGGCCGGTCCCTCCCCAAAACCGGATCCGATGGGTCAGGTTGGGGGTTGGCCCAACAGTTGGGACATACCGTCACCGCCACCTATCCTGCTTTGGTGCCATTGCTCCTTGAGCCCTCGTTTTTTCATACCACCCTTTCCGGCATTTCCCATGAGGTGACGCTGACAACCACCATTAAAGGAAAAACCTTCGATCGATCCACCGGCAGCTTGTTGTGGACACATTTCGGTATCAGTGGACCCGTGGTCTTGGATGCCAGCCGGGTTTGGGTTCGCGCCGCCGCGCAAGGAGAAGCAGTCCGTCTTCACCTCCATTGCGTTCCTGAACTCTCCAACCAGGATGTGGAGAAATGGCTTATGCAGGCAGCCTCCGTCCCTGGACGAAAACTCGTCCCCACGCTGTTAGCAGAACGTTTACCCACGCGTGTGGCCACCATGCTAGCGAGTATCCAAGAACCTGCTCTTTCTGACACTCCGGTTAATCTCCTGTCCAAAGAGGCTCGCCGGAATCTGGTCCAAACGCTTACCCATCTTGTCCTTCCCGTCATCGGATCACGCGGATGGAACTTTGCCGAAGTCACGGCCGGGGGTGTTCCCCTGGAAGAAATATCCGCTCATTCCATGGGCTCCCGGCACATGCCAGGGCTCTATATCATTGGAGAAATTTTAGACTGCGATGGCCGCATCGGCGGGTTTAACTTTCAATGGGCCTGGGCGACGGGGTATGTGGCTGGATGTCATGCGGCCTTGGATATCATGAAACAACCGGCAGCAGAGGAACGGTGATGGATCAGTATATTTTCGACAACACAACCGAAGAACGGGAATATCAACGATTACAATTGGTTGAGGCCGCGAACGATCCGACGACCATCAGGCTGTTGGAGGAAACAGGAATCCAACCAGGGTGGCATTGTCTGGAGCTTGGCACCGGGGCAGGATCCATATTGCGTTGGCTGGGAAATCAGGTGGGAGCGACGGGACTGGGTGTGGGTGTCGACAAGAAAACCACGTATCTTCACCATGATGATTCTCCGCATGTTCAGATTTACCAAGGCTCCTTTCTTGATGTTCCCTTAGAACAATCCTTTGACCTCCTTCATAGCCGGTATTTCCTGAATCATAATCAAGAGGAGGGAGCAATTCTGAAGAAATTGTGCTCTCTCCTCAAGCCAGGAGGCTGGGCGATCTTCGAAGAACCGGACTTCACCTCGGCAACATTGCCAGACCTGGAGCAAAAGACGCCGCAAGGAAGGGTGAACCGAGCCATTTGCGAGATGTTCATCAATGTCGGATTAGATCCCGCCTATGCTCTCCGGCTTCCGCACAAATTGCAAGAAGCAGAATTTCATATCGTCAGGGTTCAATCCCTCATGCATCTGTGTCCTGGAAATTCGCCAATGGCTAAAGTAATGGCGGAATCAGCTCTGGTTCTCGAACAAGAATATTGCAAAACTGGCTTATGTTCACCCGAAGACATTCAACAGTATGCCCGACTCTCACAGAACCCCACCCATTGGGCCCTGTACCATTCCACCACCTCCGTGATTGCACGTAAGCTCATAATGTGATCCCACCCACCTTTTCCTCTTCAAGCCCTATC
>JBDSHB010000125.1:0-4923 GCA_039918695.1 Nitrospirales bacterium
GCCACTAAGATTTGATTTAATGTTTTAAGTTTGATCGTTTTGTTGGCGATGGGGCTACAGAGAGAATTATTGCGGCTTTCGTCACAGGGAATTTAAGTAGGGTTTCAAAATACTTTCTTCGACTACAGATGATTTTCACTCAGCCTCTGGTTGAGGTAATGTCTCTCGCAGGTGAATGGAAGTGGATGAAGGAATTTCAAGTGGTCGGAAGGAAAAACGTGAGTGTAGTGCTATGGGAAGCCTTTATGATTGACCTTTTCTGGGCGACTTTTGGAACTGCCGTGCAATTAATTTTGTCTTTCATTGCACCAATTTTTCTTTTAACTGGAGAACTTTTTCTTGGTATTTTGAGCTTAGGGTATTATCGACCTCAACTTAAAAAGGAGGCCCTTAAAAGCGAACTGCCATATAGAGAGGTCAGTTTTTGGGTAGGTCTAACAATTTGGATTGGATTTATTCTTTATGCCACATCCCCTCAAAACTGAAAGGATGAAAATTAGATAGCACAAAAATAATGTCTTCCTCAAAGTTAATCTGCAGTAGCATTCTTATTCTTTTGCTCCTTGGGCTGCCTCCTCTGGGTATTGTCTTATCCGGACAACCTCTTCCCCACAATTTGACTCTATTACCCATTCCCCTACAGTCAGGAGACGCCTCTCTCTCCTGGCCGATATTTGGACTGCTGGCCCTGCTCATCTCCGGAACCCTTGCCCCGTTTCTTTGGCGATATGGGAAAACCCGATGCCACAGCACAGTCAAATCCGCTCCCGCCAAACGGTTTCCCTGGTGGGGTTGGATGGGGGTTGGATGGACGGCTTTCGCCTGGATATTAGCCTGGACGCGGTTTTCCTGGTTTCAAGAATGGCAAACACATACCTTCCCGCTACTTTGGTTCGGCTATATTGTCGTCATCCATGCCTTACGTTTTTCACGAACCGGCCAATGCCTTCTCATTAATCAGCCAAAATTTCTCTTCAAACTCTTCTTCCTCAGCGCCGTCTTTTGGTGGATATTTGAATACCTCAATCAGTTCGTACAAAACTGGCATTACGTCGGGATGACGGAGACTCATCCGCTTCTCACATTCTTTTGGACGACCATCGCATTTTCAACAGTTCTGCCCGCCGTCCTGGGTACCTACGCGTACCTCTCTTCATTTGAGCAGATGAAGACACCGTTTGAGAATTGGTATCCCATCTCTATGGTCGATTCCTCACGAACCGGATGGCTGCTGTTTAGCCTTGGTTGTTTCGGGCTTCTGATGATTGGGATTTGGCCCACGCTGCTGTATTCTCTCCTCTGGGTGAGCCCAATTCTGATCATGTTGGGAATACAGATAATACGGAGGCTTCCAACCATTCTGTCGCCATTGGCCAAAGGTAACTGGAGCCCCGTGGTTCTTTCCGCTCTGGCAGCCCTGGTCTGTGGAGGATTTTGGGAAATGTGGAATGCCTACAGCCTGGTCCATTGGGAATATTCGATTCCCTATGTCCACACACTCCAGATAGGGGAAATGCCGATCCTCGGTTATGCCGGCTATTTACCGTTCGGTCTGGAATGCCTGACGGTCGCAGCCTTTTTTCTGGGAAATCAGAATTTCAGAGGTGAATCCTATGCAGGGAACTCTAGCATGCCAGTGAAGGCCGTATCAGGCCGTTCGTCCTGAGGCCCATGAATGCCATAAGACTCCATAGCCATTTTCAGATTCATGACGATGTTCATACCCTTTGAGGCTAAGGGCCACAGAAAGAGATTGAACTGTTTCTTATGAAAAAAGTTCACTCGACTCCTGGCGCATCTATCCACGAACCGTCGTTCCTCCCTCCTGCGATTGAACCGGCCTCCACCTCAACCGCGGCCTTCATCGGTTCATTTCCCAAGGGGTCGATGACGTCTCCACGACAGGTCCGGACGTGGACAGCATTTGTAAAAGAATACGGCGGATTAAAAACAGACGCTCTTTCCTCCCACTGCATCAAACAATTCTTTGATAATGGAGGAAAGGCCATTTGGGTGGTACGCATCGGAACGGGACAGATCAAAAGCGTATCTCCCTTTCTCAAAGGTCTTGCTTTTCTCAACCGCATAGGGGATTTCAATATGTTGTGCATTCCTCAGACCGAGCAGCTCCCGGATACTCATGTGGCCAAGGTCGTGCAAGCAGCCATTGCACTTGTTGCCAAGCACCGTGCGATGTATTTCCTGGATGCCCCCCGACAAACGGTCAGGACTCTGACAACGTGGTTTAATCATCAATCAGGCATTCACCATCCTAATGTGGCCATGTACGTTCCGCGTGTCCAATTCCCCCAGTCACTTAAGAAAGCACCTCTGCTTACCATCCCCGCCAGCGGAACCATGGCTGGTGTATTGGCCAGAACTGATCAACAACAAGGTGTATGGAAATCCCCGGCAGGAACGGAGGCCATCCTTCATGGCGTTCAGGGTATCGAACAGACATTGACGCAACCGGAAATGGGGGAACTCACTAATTTGGGGATCAATCCAATCCGGCAAACGTCTCCGTCACAGTTTGTCGCATGGGGTGCACGGACCCTCGCACCCACGAGGGAGTGGCAGTATCTTTCGGTCCGTCGTCTGGCATTGTTTCTGGAATCAAGCATACAACAGGGATTAGGTTGGGTGGCCGTTGAACCGAACGACGAACCCCTGTGGGCTCACATTCGCCAAACGCTTGAGGTATTTCTCCAATCACTCTTCCGACAGGGGGCCTTTCAAGGGCAAAAATCCCAGGAAGCCTATTTTGTCAAATGCGGACCGGATACCATTTCGTCCTCTGACCAGACTGCCGGTGTCGTCAACATCATGATAGGATTCGCTTCACTCAAACCAGCTGAATTCATTATTCTTAAAATCCAACAGAAAGCCAAATCTTTCCGCCAAGTGTGATTACCCTTTTTCACTGAAATTGCGAACCCCTTTTTTTATAAAGGCTCGAGTGAATGGGAAATAAATGTACTTGCCCACACAGGATTTAGGCCGCAATCTCAAGACAGGCGGCTTGACTGGACACATTGGACACATACCCGCCAATTTCCGCCACCAACAGCACGAGGATCTTACGCCACATTCTGATTCATTCTTTCTCGATGTGTATTGATTACGAAAATTCTTAGAAGCCCATCCTGTCCCAACACATGGCAGCTCATGCCAAAGGAAACTCCCTTCAGCAATCTCTCTCGATTGTACCGGTCAGATGAGAAAAAAACTTGATGAGGATTAACTGAAAATCCAGGAGAGGAACAGAGAGTCAAAGTCCACTATATAGAGAGTAACGACTGACAAATCCCTTGCATGTCCAATGGAAGATCCACGGAATATTCCTGAAATATCCCGGATACGGGATGCTGAAATCCCAATGTGCGTGCATGAAGCATCACCCGTGGAATGTTGATCTCCGAAACCCTGCATACGTTCTGACCGCCATACGTCTCATCCCCCAAAATCGGGCACCCTAAAGACGCCAGATGAACTCGAAGCTGATGTGTCCGCCCAGTGCGTGGGGACAACACCACTTGTGAGACCAAGTCCCCCAATTTCCTCACAATCCGATACTCCGTGACGGCTCGTTGTGGTTGCGCGGTATTGGATGAAACCTTTTTCGGTTCTCCCCGATCCCGACCGATGGGCAATTCGATCACTCCCTGCTCATCCCGGGGTGCGCCCCAGACGAGTGCCTCATAGATTCGATCGATCGAGTGTTTTTCAAACTGTGCCGCCAGCGTACGATGGGAATGATCGGTCTTGGCAACCACCATCACGCCGGAGGTATCCTTATCCAGTCGATGGACCAGTCCTGGGAACGACCTTTTCCCCTTGGACATTTCTGTATCCACATGGTTTGGAATATGGGCCAACAGTGCATTGATCACTGTGCCCTCCCAGTTCCCTGACGCGGGATGCACCACCACTCCCGCAGGCTTGTTCAGTACCAGGAGGACTTCATCTTCATAAAGAATTTCTAATGGCATGGCTTGCCCGTTGACCAGAAGCGGTCCCGGCTGGGGAACATCCATCGTAATGTGATCGCCTGGTTTAATGGTGTGGCTCGGCTTGACCATCCTGGCATTGACACGGATCCGTCCCAACTCGATCAATCGTTGCAACCGGGAACGGGATATGTCCCGCTCACGGTTAACTAGAAATTGATCAAGACGTTTGCGGGCTTCACCGGCCGTCACGACAAATTCGGTAATCACAGTAGTCAATCAGAATTGGTGAACGAGTGGAAGGTCAGACGAGTGACCATAGACAACATGCAAAGCCCGTTTAGTCCACCAGTCGTACGCAGTCTCCGCAGCGAATAATACCGCCCTGTGTGACTGACGCATACACCCCAACATTGCCGGAATTGTGTTGGACGGCAGTGCGAAGAATCCCAGTGTCCTTCGGAAGGTCTCCTTGCGCTAATGTCGTCATCACACAGCGACCGCAGGAGCTGGTAATTTTCAGACGCACCTCATCCCCGATGCCAAGTGTATGACCGATCCAGGCTTGTTCGATAAACCCTTCCTGCCCATCCCCTGCAGATTTCACTACCAGGTTCGGACGAAATCGCGGCTCCTCGAAACGTCCATCCGGATACGCCTTACGAAGCCGATTGAGTGTGGCCGTGGTCAGAAGGTGCACCATCGCGGCGTCGAAAAACGTGCCAGTCGGAAGCGAGAATTCCGTAACCGTGTCTCGCTTCTCACGGCCATCCATATCGGGCCAGTATTCTTCCGACTGGGCCATCCAGGTTTCAGCCATGGCTGACTGAACTCCTGTCACCCGGCCCTCTTCGATGACTGCCAGTGAGACCTCACGGTTCAGAGCTTGAGAGAGGACCCGAGGCAGATCTTTTTGCTCGCTGGTGACCATCGTGCCATCAGGCAAAGTGATGCGGACGCGAAGCACCATTTC